>JAISYD010000249.1 GCA_031270145.1 Planctomycetota bacterium | reverse complement strand
CCGAACCGCCATTCACCGGCTTGAATGGCGGTTCGGCGGGGATTCGGCGACAATCATCGGGGGTGCATTCATGAAACGCCCGGCATTCACCAAATTCACCGCGGCCTCGATCATTTCTGTCGTCATGTTCTTCGTGATCTGGTATGCCCTGACCGCGGGATTGAAGCTGGTCCCACAATACGTCATGCCCGATCCCCTCCGCGTCCTCGCCACCTTCATCAGGAAAATCGGCGGCAAGTCGCCCGATGGGGCGACGATACTGGCGCATATGGCCGCCAGCCTGGAAGTGGCGCTGATGGGTTTCGGCGCCGGCACCCTTACCGGGGTTCCCCTCGGCATCTGCATGGCCTGGTACAGGAAGGTCGACCGCATCGCCCGGCCCGTCTTCGATTTCCTGCGCCCGATTCCGCCCATCGCCTGGATCCCGGTCATGATTCTCTGGCTGGGCATCGGCACCCCGGCCAAGGCCGCCGTCATCTACATGAGCGCACTCATTCCCAACGTTATCAACTCCTATACCGGAATACGCCAAACCAGCCAGGTGCACATCTGGGTCGGCCGCACCTTCGGCGCCAGCGATTTCGAATTGCTGACCCGGGTGGCCATCCCCTCCGCCCTGCCCAACATCTTCACCGGGCTCCGGTTGTCGTTGGGCACCTCGTGGGTGTCCCTGGTGTCGGCGGAAATGCTCGCCTCCACCCGGGGGCTGGGCTACATGATCCAGATAGGCCGGCAGTTCTCGCGCACCGACCTGGTGCTGGTGGGCATGATCACCATCGGCGTCATGGGCGCGGTCCTGGCGGTGGTGTTGGAAAAGGTGGAAAAGCGCATCGTCAAGGGAAGATCGAGCTATGGGAAAAAATAGCCTTTTCCGAAAACTGGGGAAAAGCGCGGGGGACATCGCCTGGGTCGTCGGCTCCATTGGCGGCTTCCTCCTTCTCTGGCAGCTTTCCGTCTCCTTCACCGTCATCGGCACCCTCATGCCCGGACCCTTCGCCGTGGCCGCGACCCTCATGCGTTCCTTCGCCGTTCCCCTCGGCGGCCACACCATTCAGGAACACGCCTATTACAGCTTCATGCGGGTCATCATCGGCTACGGGACCGCCGTGGCCCTGGGCATCTCCTTCGGGGTGGGCGCCGGCCTGTCCCGATGGTTCCGCGCCCTGTTCCGCCCCCTGTTCGAAATGATCCGTCCCATTCCCACCGTGGCCTGGATTCCCCTCGCCATCCTTTGGTTCGGGGTGGACGAAATGTCGAAGTACTTCATCGTCTTCTACGGAGCCTTCGCCAACGTAGCCCTCAGCGTCTACCAGGGCATCCTGGGCGTCGATCCGGTGCTTATCGGCGCCGCCAGGATGCTCGGCTGCAGCGAACGCCAGGTGACCTTCAAGGTGATGCTTCCCGCCTGCATCCCCTACATTTTCGCCGGCATGCAGGTGGGTCTGTCCGCCGGGATCATGAGCGTGGTAGTGGCGGAGATGATCAAGTCGACGGAGGGCATCGGCTGGATCATTCACGCCGGCCAGCAAAACGCCGACATGACCCAGGTGCTGTCGGGCATGGTCGCCCTGGCCCTCTTCGGGCTGCTCCTGGCCACGATTCTGCGCCGGGTCGAAAGGAAGATGTGCGCATGGAGCGTTCGGAATACGTGAAGGGCAGGATTCCCGTCATCGCCAGCCGCGGCGTCGACAAGGAATTCGAAACCGGAGGGGAAGGCGGCGGGGCGGAAACGTTCAAGGTAATCGCCGGCCTGTCCCTGACCATCTACGAAAATGAATTCGTCGTCCTCTTCGGGCCGGGCGAATGCGGCAAGACCACCGCCATCAACATCCTTTCCGGGCTGGATCTCCCCACCTCCGGCGAGGTGGTGCAGGACGGAAAGCGAATCGCCGGCCCCGGCATCGAACGCGGCGTCGTCTACCAATCCATCTCGCTTTTCCCCTGGCTCACCGTCATGGGCAACGTCGAATTCGGGCCCAAGGCGCGCGGGGTCGGGAAGGCCGAACGGCGCCGGCGCGCCCAGCACCTCATCGACCTGGTCGGCCTCCAGGGTTTCGAAAACGCCTTCCCCAACGCGCTGTCCGGCGGCATGCGCCAGCGCGTCGGCATAGCCCGCGCCTACGCGAACGAACCCCGGGTGCTCTTCATGGACGAGCCCTTCGGCGCCCTAGACGCGCAGACGCGCTACATGATGGAGGAGGAGGTGCTGCGCATTTACGAACAGGAAAGGCGCACCGTCGTCTTCGTCACCAACAACATCGAAGAAGCGGTCTACCTGGCCGACCGCATCGTCCTCATGAAGAGTTGCCCAACCTCGGTCAAGCGCGAATACGTCGTCGATCTCGAGCGCCCGCGCAACTACACCTCCAAGCGCTTCCTGGAGATTCGCCAGGAAATCACCGGCGCCATGGACAAGGCCCGCTAAGGGAAGGCGAACATGCGAAACCCGGACACGGCGGGAGGCGGCGAACGGGACGTCCTGGTGAGGGTCGACAACCTCACCAAGAAATTCGCCGATCTCCTGGTCCTGGACGGAATAAGCTTCAACGTCCGCCGGCGCGAGTTTCTCTGCATCGTCGGCCCCACCGGTTGCGGCAAGACCACCTTCCTCAACAGCCTGACCAAGCTCTACGACATCACCGGCGGCGAAATCCTTCTCGACGGCGAACCGGTCGACCTCAAGAGGCACAACATCTCCTACGTGTTCCAGGAGGCCTCAACCATGCCCTGGCTGACCGTCGAGGACAACGTCCGTTTCGGCCTCAACCTCAAGAGGGTGCCGAAGGCGGAGGCGGACGATCGGGTCGACGAGGTCATCAAGCTCGTCAATCTTCAAAAATTCCGCGGCTACTACCCCAACCAACTTTCCATCAGCATGCTGCAGCGGGTGGTGATCGCGCGCGCCTTCGTCACCCGACCCACGCTTCTCCTTATGGACGAACCCTACGGCCAGTTGGATCTCGAGCTCCGCTACCTGCTGGAAGACGAATTGATAGCTCTGTGGCGGCGCACCCGGACCACGGTGGTCTTCATCACCCACAACATCGAGGAGGCGGTCTACCTCGGGGAGCGCATTCTGGTGCTGACCAACAAGCCCGCCGGCATAAAGGAGGAAATCGTCAACGACCTGCCGCGTCCGCGCAGCATCGCGGATCCGAAGTTCGTCGAGCTGCGCAACCGGGTTACCGATCTCATCAAGTGGTGGTGAATTTCACCGCCCGCGGCGGGGGGAGGGGCATATGAACCGCAAGGACAAAATGGCGAGATACCTGGTCGGCGAAATCGAGGCGGTATCGGGGCGCCTGCGCACCTACACCCCGGAACGCGAGGGCGCTTCGGGAAGAAGGAAAATCGCCAGCGAAGAGGACGCCGTGGCGGTGATGGACTTCGCCAACGGCGCCCTGGGGGCCATCCGTGCCGCCGCCGTGGCGGCCGGCCGGAAAAACCGGCTGTCGTGGGAGATATCCTGCTCACTGGGGAGCCTGGCTTTCGACTTGGAGGATCTCAACCACCTTTGGGTCTTTCACCGGGAAACGCCGGTCAAGGAAGTCACCGGCTTCACCAAGGTCAACGTCACCCAACTGGACCGCGATCATCCCTTTATGGATGTCTGGTGGCCGCGCGGGCACGGGCTCGGCTGGGAGCACGCCCACATCAACGAGGTGGCGCACCCGCTGGCGCGCGTGACCGCCGGCCGGCAAGTCTCCCCCGAAGGGGCCACTTTCGAGGATGGTTATCGCGCCGTCCGGGTTATTGAGGCGATTCGCCGCTCGGATCGGGCCGGGACGCGGATTCGGGTGGATGAAGTCGAATAGCGGGAGCCGGTCGGGAGGCGCCCGGATCGACAGGGGCCGCAAGTCGCGGATTAATTTCCGGTTCGAGCCTCCGGATGTCGGGGCTTTCCATTGTCTTGCCAGGGCCGCGTAGCGCGGTGGGCGAGGATTTTTCAACGTTCCCCGGCTGAATCGGCGCCGGGGCGGGGATTGGTATCGTGATTGATGTCGGCAAAAGCATGGCGGACGTGCGGATTTCCAACCGGGCCGCCCTGCTTAAGCTCCTGTACGCGCGTGGCGAACTGTCGCGGAAACAGTTGGCGGGCCTGATGAACCTCACTCCGGCGACCATCACCAACATCGCCGCCGATCTCATCGACGAACAGGTGCTGGCCGAGGGGCCGGCCAAGAACGGCGGGACCAGGAGCGGGCGCCGGGAGGTGGCCTTGACCCTGAACCTGAAGCGGTTTCGGGTCATGTGCGCCTATATCGCGGAGCGCAAGGTCGCGGTCTACTGCATGGACCTGGAGGGCGAAGAATTTTTCCATGCCGACCTCGGTTTCGACGACCGGATCAGCGGCGCCGGCATGGTGAACTCGGTTTGCGATCACATCCAGGAATACCTGAACGGGCTCTCCTCCGAGGCGCGGAGCCGCATCATCGGAATCGGCATGGGCATCAAGGGCGTATTCGATCCGGTCGGCGGGGTCAGCATCCGCTCCTTCGGCCTCTGGGAGGACAATCTCAACGTCCGGGAGATTGTCGAGTCGCGGTTCGATTTCAAGGTGCATCTCAACAATAACGTCCGTTGCATCGCCAACGCGCAGAAACTTATTCACCATAACAACGGCGTCCGCAGCCTGCTGTTCATCAAGTACGGCCCGCTTATCGGCGGAGCGCTAATCATGAACGGCGCCCTTTTCGACGGCCACGGCTGCCAGGCTATGGAGGTCGGCCACACCGTCGTCGATCCCGGCGGTCCCGTATGCCGTTGCGGCAAGCGCGGTTGCCTCGAAACCATCATCGGCTTCGACGTCATGGGAAAGCTCCTGGAATTGCAGTATTCCCGCGCCCGGACCCCCATCCTCCACGAAATCACCGGCGGGGAGCGCACGAACATCGGCATGGAATCCATCCTCGCCGCCTATGACCGGGGCGACCAGGCGGTGGTGGACACGGTAAACCGCGCCATAGAATACCTCGCGCTGGAATTGATCAACACCATCGTCATCATCAACCCGGAGCTCATCGTCCTCTACGGCCGACCCTTCGAAAGCGGCGCGTTCCTGGAGCGGCTCGAAGGCGAAGTCAGGCGGATCGGCGGGGAATCCCGCTCCACCGTGATCATGAAAAGCCAAAGCAACCTCCGGCTCGATCGCTTCGGATGCGCCTCCATTGTCGTCAAGGATTTCCTCGACACGGGCGCCGTGCTGACCCGGCCATAACCCGGGCGTTAGGAAAACCATGCGAAAAATAACCCTTTTTGTCGGAGCCTGGACCGACCTCGGCCTGGAGGACGTTCAGATCCGGCTGGACGGCCGCAGTTCCATTCTGGCGCCGCATCTGGACTTCGGCAACCGCCGGCGCGGCTGGGACTTCCGTTCGCCCGGACACGGGCAAGCGCCGTTCGAGGAAATCCTCCGTGAACTGACCGCCATCGGCTATCGCGGCCCTCTCTCGGTGGAGTGGGAGGACAACGGCACGGATCGGCTGGCCGGGGCCAGAGACGCCCTGGCTTTTGCCAGGCGGATCGATTACGAGCCATCCGCCCCTTCCTTCGATCGGCAGCCGAAATATTCGGAAAAGTAGGAAGAAGCCGCTTCCCTGGCGAAAGCGGCTTGACCGCGATCCCCGGCTGAATCTCGTTTTCCCGGCAGGTGTTGTTAAACGCCGTTCGCCCCGGTCAGGGGGCGAACGGGAAATATTTTTTTCGGGTTTTCCGGCCGGGCGCCTGGGCGGCGTTGTCCCGTGGTTCCCCGGGGGCAAACGCCGGGACGTGGAAAGCAATACCGTTTCCGCCTTGGCGGAGGAAGGAAGACATTTCATTTCGCATTTCACTTCGATGCATCATTGAAATCAATGAAATTATTTTTGAAATGTCGCGAGGATTTGTTTTTCCAAAGCCGGGGTCATTCGTCAATTCCCAAATTTTTTCGCCGCCGCCATAGCGTCGTTGTGCTGATTCCCAAACTCGCCGCCGCCCGTTTGCGATTGCCCTGGCTGGCCCGGAGCGCGCGCGCCAGGCGTTCCCGTTCAAGATCCCGCCCGTCCTCCGCATTCCCGGCGCCGCGTTCATCCTCCGAACCCCCGTCGCCCCCGTCGGCGGACAAGTCCCGGCTTAACGCGCGCTCCGCGTCGTCGGCGCCGATTACGCCGTCGTCGTCCAATACCGCCAAACATTCGCACACGTTGCGGAGCTCGCGGATATTGCCTTCCCAACGGTGCCGCAGCAAGAGATCCCGGGCTTCGTCGGCGAGCGAGGGAGGGGGATGGAAGAATCGCCTGCCGTTCTCCTCCAGGAAAAATTCCGCCAGGCGCAAAACATCCGCTCCGCGCCGGTTGAGATTGGGAATCGCGAGCGTCAGGACATTAAGGCGGTAATACAAGTCGCGGCGGAAACGGTTGCGGCGCACCTCGGCCGAAAGGGGTTTGTTGGTGGCGCAGACGATCCGCACGTCGACGGGCGCCACGGAATCGCCGCCGACGCGCATTATCTGCCTTTCCTGGATGACGCGAAGCAGCCGGCCCTGGAGATCGAGGGGGATTTCCGAGATTTCGTCGAGAAAAATCGTGCCGGTGTGGGCTATCTCGAACATGCCGGGCTTGCCGCCCTTCAGCGCCCCCGTGAAGGCGCCCTCGGCATAGCCGAAAAGCTCGCTCTCCAGGAGATTTTTCGCCAGGGCCGCGCAATTGACGGCGACGAAGGGGGCGTCTTTTCGCGGGCTGGCGTTGTGAATGCCCTGGGCGAACAGTTCCTTGCCGGTGCCGGTCTCGCCGACGATGAGGATGTTCGAGGAAACCTTGGCGAAACGCTCCGCCTCGACGAGGGTGGCCCGGATGGCGGGGCTGTCGCCGATAACGTCCGCCAGGGCGTATTTCGCCACGTGTCCCTTGGCGTAAAGCTTCTTCCTGATAAGGGATTCCGCCCTTTGGATCGCCGAACTCCTCTGAAGCGTGATGATATGACCGGAAAAGTCGCCGCCGAGCATGACGCTGGCCTTGCTGACCGACAGCAGTTCCGAATTGTATTGGACAAGCCGGTCCTTGAAGTCGCCGTGGCCGCGTAACGCCGCGTTCAAGCGCCCTCCCGGCACAACCTCTTCCAGCGGCTTCCCCGTCGCCGCCGGGGTTTGCAATATGTCGGCGGCGGCCGCGTTGAACACGGTCACCCGGCCATCGACGTCCGTGGCGATCACCCCCTCGTAGGCATGGTTGAGAACGGTGCGGAACTGCTCGGCCTTTTCCCTTTCCTTGCGCCTGATCAGCGCCCCGCGCTTCGCCTCCGATATCGCCTGCCATATCGATTCCTTGCCCATGCCGATGACCACGGGCAGGCAGTCGCGCTTTCGGGCGTAGCGGTTCGTGTTGACGCCGCACAAAACGATGCGCCGCCCGTCGGCGGCTACCTTGTCCAAAATCCTTTCGATGTCTTCGCCGGCGTTGCTCCGCTGGAGGTAATATTTTATGTCGGCCTTCAAGACATCCTCAAGGCCGTGGGCGGCGTGGACGATGTTGAACGAGCCGATGATCGCCATGGGAAGGCGCCCGTACCTCTCGAAGGCGCGCCACGCCGCCGTCGCCACCTCGCTGCCGATGGGAACGTCGATGATGGCGGCTTCCCGATTGGACTGTTTGAGTTGGGAAGAGAGTACGCCCCTGGCGATTATGGTGTCGGCGTCAATGCATTTGCCGGACAAATCCTCGAGAAAAGTCGCAACCATGACGGAGAAGGAATAGGTATGGTTGTCTTCGGAAGTTTTCGCGTATTCGCGGGAATGCTCGTCATAGGTGTCGCGAATAAGCTCCACGTAGTCGCGGCTTGGAGAAATGAAGACTATCCTGTTCGTCACCGTACCCGGGGCGGCCATCATTTCCCCTCCGCGCCGCGAACGAAAATGGGGATCGCGTTGTTCCCCAAAAAACTGGCAACCAGATTGTATTATATTCCACCCGTAATTCAACGACCCGTCGCCGCTTTTATGCCATAGCCTTGCAGCAAACGTCGTTCGAGTCCGGAAATCCCGGACTTTCACCCGGAAATACATTCCGCCATAAAGCGAAACAGTGTATTGTTATTTATGCAGTTACAGTGCCGATCAGCTTAGCATATTAATGCCGGTTTTTCGCCTTTGGGCGCTTCAAATTGACGCGTCCATCATTCATTCGAGGATATGAGTTTCGATTTTTGTTTCCATTTTCCAAAAAAGAGTGGTTTTTAGGGTATTTTCGTTCTCAAGCCTTGAAGAAGAGACCAATCATGGAAAGAAAACAATTGATCCAGGGAATCATCGACTACTTCCATTCCCCGCAATGGACGGAATTCATGCGGAACCGTCTGTTGAAAAAGGACGGAGAGGAAGTGTATCATATACACATGTACAACGACACCTCGGTGCATCCCAAGTCCCTGACCGCCATTGTGGAAAAGTATTTCGACGCCATCAACCGTCCGCTTACCCGCTCCACCCATCCCACCGCCCAGCGCCCCGGCGTGGCGGCCGTGCACGGCATCCATCCCATGGACTGTCCGCATTTCGAAATGATATTCCGTTTCAATCCGGACGTTTCGTTGGCGGAAATGCCCATCGACGTCCCCGAGGCCGAACACGGCCAGAACCTCCTGTCCTGGGATCGCGGCGAAATCAACGACTGGGTCATGAAAATCCCCTTCCAGGCGGTGGGCCCCCGCGAGGACAGGCGCATCCGCGACTATTTCAAGACCAGGCACTGGAAGGATTCCCTCGAATACATCATCGATCCCAACGTTATCCACTACCACCCCAATTTCGAGATCAATTTCGATCCCGGAATCCTGCAGTTGCATGTGTTACGCGAGTTCGAGCGCATTGGCTGGACCGTCGACAAGGTAATTCCCTGCCTCTTCGACATGAAGAGCCTCAACACCCACGCCGGCCTGGCCGACGACGATCCGCGCAATAACTACGTGGCCCAGTTGAAGTTCAACCTCGGCTGGCCCTATCAGAAAATGTTCGACATCCCCTGGATGTACAACCCCGGCGTCACCATCAGGCCGGCCGTGCGCGAGTGGATATTCGACACCATCGGCTACGACGTCTGGCACATGTCCGCCTACGACGATTTCATCTCGGCAAGCCCCTATATAGAACTGGAGAAGGACGAGATCCGCACCATCGCCGACTCCTTCTACAAGGACAACCCGTACATCCGCAAGGATTAGCGCCGGCGGGAAAGCCGTCCCATGGCGGAAGGAACGAGCGATGAAAATCAAAAGCTGGAAGTTTCTGTTCCCCGCGGCCCTGATGGCGTTGGGGCTGATCTGGATCGTTATGGGCGTGTTCAAATACGGCATCTACGAGCTTGCCGGCCCCATGCCCGGATTTTTCCCCGTTCTGGTGGGGCTGGCGATGTTCCTCGCCGCCTTCTTCGACTTGTTCGACTGCCTGAAACGGGACAAGGGCGAAATGCATCTCATGCAATTTCTGCCGGTTCTCAGCCTGATGGCGATCGTGTTGTGCGCCTACGCCATCGGCACCTTTCCCGCCATGTTTATCTTCCTTGTCTTGTGGATCCGGGGTTACGAAAAGTACGATTGGAAGACCACCCTCATCACCGCCGTGGCCGTGACCCTCTCCACTTGGTTCGTCTTCGGGGAGTGGGTGGACGTGGATTTCGAACAGGGATGGATCATGCGCACGCTGGCCTTGTGATGTCCCGGCGGCGGTAGTCGGATCGCGTAAAGAAATAACGTTTACATCGGGGCGCGGCGGTTCAACGCCCACGGGACTTTTTCATGCCGAAGTTGTAAATGTTATTTATTTCCGCGTCCTCGGTCTTGGTTCGTGATATGGAGAGGCAATGACCACGCTTCAACATCTGGGCGATGGCTTCACGGTGGCCCTGGATCCCGTAAATCTGCTCGCCGCCCTCGTCGGGGCCATACTGGGCCTCATCGTCGGCGCCCTTCCGGGCATTGGTGCGCTCACCGGAGTGGCGCTGTTGTTGCCGTTAACTTTCAGCTTCAACCCCACCACCGCCGTCATCATGCTGGCCGCCATCTACTACGCCAACATGTACGGCGGCGCCTACAGCGCCATTCTTCTTAACATTCCCGGCGATTCTTCGGCGGTAATGACCGCCTTGGACGGATATCCCCTGGCCAAGCAGAACAAAGCCGGCAAGGCGCTGTTCACCGCCAACGCGGCCTCGTTCGTCGGCGGCACCATCGGCATGGTCATACTCACCTTCATCGGGCCGGTTATGGCCAACGTCGGCATCAGGTTCGGCCCGGCCGAAATGGCCTCCCTGCTCCTGGTGGCCATGACCTCGCTCGGTTGGCTGGTGGGCGAGAACCCGATGAAGGGCATTGTCTCCACCTGCCTGGGCATCCTTTTCGGCACCATCGGCCTAGACGCCCTGGTCGGCTCGGCCCGTTTCGATTTCGGCGTCCTGGAACTATTGGGCGGCGTACCATTCATTCCCCTTGTAATCGGCGTCTTCGGGTTCTCCCAACTCATCACCATGATGGTGGATAAGGACAAGCCCTACGACGTTGCCGCCGGCAAATTGACCATCCGCGAAAGCATCCTTGACAAGGGTGAAGTGAAACGGATCGGCGGCACCATCGTCCGTTCCGGCCTGCTGGGCACGGTCGTCGGCATCCTGCCCGGCGCCGGCGGCGCCATCGGTTCCTTCCTCGGTTACGTCATGGAGAAGAAGATCGGCCGCAACAGGGCCAACATGGGCAAGGGCGCCCTTGAGGGCGTGGCCGCGTCAGAGGCGGCCAACAACAGCGCGGTGGCCGGGGCCTTCGCCCCGCTTCTGTCCCTGGGCATTCCCGGCAGCGGCACCACCGCCGTACTCCTGGGCGGCCTCATCATGTGGGGCCTGGCCCCCGGACCCATGCTGTTCCGCACCTC
>JAISYD010000059.1 GCA_031270145.1 Planctomycetota bacterium | reverse complement strand
ATGCGGTTGAGACCGGTGCGATCCGACATGACGCGGGGGAAGGCGAAAAGGAGTTCCCGGACGCTCCCGACGCCCAGCCGGGCGAAATCCTCGGCCCGGGCCGGCCCGACGTATCTGAGCAATTGCGCCTTGTCGTCCAGGGGATCCGACAGGCACAAACCTCTCGCCGGAGGAAAGGGGACTCGGGCGCTCCTCCGGCCGCCCTCCGGGTTTGCAAGTTTCGGTCAAAGCGGGTATAATTGCTGCGTACAGTATAACAGTACGGAAGAGGAACGCCAATAAGAGACTCGCGGGAACCTGGCATGATGGAAGACGGCTCGCCGGCGGCGGGGACGGGAAGGCTGGGCGAGGTGTCCGGGATCGCCTTTCCCCTCGTCATATCGTCAGGCGGCTTCGCCCGCAAACTTCCAGTCTGTGTTTACGGGCACGTCGGTGAGGCTGTCGATGGACGGCGGCACTCGAGTCTTGGGCGCAGGACCGCGGACCGGCCCCGCATGATCAACGCGGGCATCGGCACGGCCGTGAATGTTTCTTCCGCGTCCCGATTTCGGATTCGACCACTGCGGATCAAACCAGCTTTCTTCGAGGGAATTCATTCCCAAAGGCTGTGAAACGTTTTCACTTTCACGCGCAATCCACTGCCTTGAAAACGGCGCCGTCCGCCGGCGGCCGTCGCCGATTCCCTCCGCCGTCTTGCGAAAAAGCCGACGGCCGCTGTCCGGAGGCGCCGCCGCCGGCATATGCGAAACAGCCAATCAGCGCCGTAAGGGGAGCGACAAGCACTAGGCCGAAGCTGCCGGCCAGCGTATGCAGGATTTCCGCGGAAACGTAACTGAGGTTGAGAATGTTGGGATTGGGAACGCCTTGTCCCATGAACAGCATGAGCATGGTGAGGTACCCGCCGGAATACGCCAGTATCAGCGTCGTAGTCATGCTTCCGATCACCGAACGTCCGACCATAATGCCGGATTTCAGCAAATCGAACCGGGTCGCGACGGGATTGTGCGCCGCGACTTCGTACATGGCCGAGGAAATGTCGATGGCCAAATCCATGACTGCCCCGGAAGCGGCAAGGAAAATGCCCGCGAGGAAAATCCGGGACAGGTCCAGGTGATCGAAGCCGGAAAAAAGCAGCGTCTCCGAAAATGGGCGTACCGCTCCGTTCACCTTGAGCGGTCCGGAAAACAGCAACGCCAGCCCGCAGGTGGCGGCCAGACCTATCGCCGCGCCGAGAAAGGCGACCAGACCCTTCCGGCCCATTCCAGCGACGAGAAAAATGATGACGAAGGTGAGCGCGGCCGTTATGCAGAAGGTGACGGCAATCGGGTTGTATCCGCGCAGAAGAAACGGCACCAGCAGCTTCCATATGCACAGTACGGTAAAGACAAAAGAAAGGACGGCCTGGCAGCCGGTAAAGCCGCCGTAGATCATGAGAAAGGCGGCGAACAGCGCCAGCAGAATCCATTCCGCCCGCAGCCGGTAGAAATCGGCCGCATTGGCCCAGGCGACTTCTCCGTTTTCCATCGACACGTTCATTAACGCGTGGTCGCCGGACCGGAATACCTTGTCCAGTTCCAGCTTGCCGAGAAAATTGTTGTGGGCGGTCACCACCTTGCCTTTGACCGGCCCTTCCAGCAACTCCACCTCGAGAACCTGGCCGCCGACGCGAATCAGGCCGTGATTGGTCATGAGGGAATTGTCGGCCGCAACCACCCTGCCCTCCAGCTTCAGGGAATTTTTCGGCAGGCGATCCTCGAATCCGGTCGGCAGGGACCAGAGAATTCCGCACAACATGATGATGACGCATGAGAAGGCGATGTCCCTGCGGCTGGCTCCGTAAGCAAAGTACGCCAACAGGCGGCCGGACAGTCCTGGCATGGAAATGCCCCCGGATGGAATGGGGAGAAGGCGGAACAATTGCCGCCCTCCCCCGAATGGATTGCGCCTGGCGGCGGCGCCGCCGCGTTTGGACATCAATAGGCTATTGACATGATCTTCTTGAAAATATCGGTGTTGTCATAGTATCCAATGAACATTTCCGAACCGGCGCCAACGGCGGAGACGGGGGAAGGCAGCCCCGTATGGGAAAACGTGGTCCAGCCTATGCCTGCCTTGTTGTTGAGAACGTGGGTCAGGGCAACGGTAAGCGGCTCGTAATTTCCATAATCCTTGAAATAGGCGTCTTCGTTCTCCGGGCGCTTCTTGGGAGGAATCAATGTCGTTTCCAATCCCTTCCTGATGGTATCCACCTCGAAGGGCTGGAGGGCGAAGGACAGCTTTTCGATGGCGGCGGCGTCGCCTTCGGCCGCGGCTTTTTTGAGAAGTTCGACCTCCCCGGCCGGGTGCAATTCCAGGCCGAAGAAGTCGCTGACAACAGGAAGGATGTCGTCCAGGGAGAGATTGGGCCGATCACGCTTAATATCGGCAAGAATGCCGTTGAAGGCGAGATAGGAACCCTTCTGCCTGCCGATGCGGTCCAGGAAGGTGTCGTAGCGGGTACCGGCGAAACCAACCGCCATGCCGCCGGTCTCGTGATCGCCGGTGACGACGATGAGCGTGTCCTCCGGGCGCCGCTTGTAGAACTCATAGGCGACCTCGACGGCTTCGTCGAAGGCGATAACGTCGAGAATGGCGGACAGGGCGTCATTGGCGTGGCAGGCCCAGTCGACCTTGCCGCCTTCGGCCATGATGAAAAACCCTTCGTCGTTGTCGAGAAGATCGATGCCCTTCCGGACGAATTCGGCGAGGGTTATTTCTCCGGGCGAACGGTCGAGGGTATAGGGCATCGCCTCGTCGGCGTCAAGGACGGGATTGAGGGCCACGACCTTCCCGTCGCGGCGGGAAAGGGAGTCGAAACCGGCGCGATCCCTGGTGATCGTATATCCGCTTTCGACGAAAAGGTCGAAAACGTCCTTTTGATCCCCCTTCTTTCCCCTGGTCTGCTTGAAACCGCCGCCCGCGAAGTAGTCGAAGCCTGTCGCGGAAGCCTGGACGGCGATTTCGTAGTAGTCGTTCCGGTTGGGTTGGCAGGCGTAAAAAGAGGCCGGAGTCGCGTGATCGATGGAAACAGAGGTGATGATGCCGACCTTTTTGCCTTTCGCCTTGGCAATCTTGGCTATCGAGGTGAACTTCACTCGGGCGTCGGCGTCCATTCCCACCACGCCGTCGCGCGTCTTGTTGCCGGTGGCGATGGCGGTGCCCGACGACGACGAATCGGTAATTAGCGAATTTGTCGAATAGGTGGTGGAAACCCCCTGGACGGGAAAGGTGTTCATCACCAGGCGACTGGAGGCGGGCTTGAAGGTGGTGATGCCGGTGTTCCGGGAAATTTTGTTTTGCGCCCTGAGCACGGCCGGTTCGAAGTCTTTGGGCGAGGCCGCGCTGGCCTTGTAGAGCTCGGCGGCGTTCTTTTGCGGAAACGAGGTGCCGTCCCCTATGAAAATGAAAACATACTTGGGGGGTCGCAGCGCGCCTTCCCGTCCCCATGCCGGCATGAAGCCGCACAGAACGGCCAGAGCCGTGGCCGCCAGCAGGGCAATCCTTTTCGCGTTCATCCTTTTCATGTTTTTCTCCAAAAAGAGAGTGGTTTTCGCCGGGCATACCGTACACCCGGGCGCGATAAATCCCGCGGCCGTCCGGCCCGGTCAGACGCGTTTCTTGTGCGTTTCGGTTTCGGACCCGGCCGTTCCGTCCGCCTCGACGCTTCCGGTCAGTCCGGACTTGAATTCCGTCAGCGCCTGGCCAAGGGAACGGGCAATGCCGGGCAGGCGCTTGCCGAAAAATTTCCGCTGCGGCACGCTTGTCCCTTTTCCAAAACGCCGTCCGACGACGC
>JAISYD010000036.1 GCA_031270145.1 Planctomycetota bacterium | reverse complement strand
GTACGGCTCGAAATAACCGCCGGTCCCATGGCCGGGAAAATCTATGATTTTTCTTCGCCCGACGCCTTTATTTTCGGCCGGAGCGACAAGGCGCATTGCCAGATACTCACCGATCCGGTGGTGAGCCGGCTGCATTTCATGATAGAATTCGATCCGCCGGCCGCCCGCCTCAAGGATCTCGGCTCCACCAACGGGGTTAGCGTCAACGGCGTCAAATACGGTGGACGGACCGGCGACGCGCCGAAGGCGGTGGATTTGCGGGATGGCGATCGGATCCGGGTCGGCGGTTCCATCATAGTTTTCCGGGTGAAGGGTGACGCCGGGTTGGCCCTGGAGTCGCCGCCGGGGGGGGGATTCAGCCTGGCGGCCATGGTCAACGCGATGGAAAACCGGGTTGGCTCCGGTCCGCCGGTTATTCCCGGCTATGACGGCTTGAGCAAGGTGAATGCCGGATCGGCCGGCGTGGTGTACAAAGCCCGTCGCCTGGAGGATGATCGCCAGGTGGCGATCAAGGTGATGAAGATCGCCGCCGGCAGGGCGCAGGACGCCATGTGGATACGTTTTTCCCGCGAGATCGAGATAACCCGCTTCATCCGGCATCCGAACGTGGTGGAGTTCCTCGACGCCGGCCGAATTGAAAACGGTCTCTACCTGGCGATGGAATACATGGCGGGCGGCGATCTCTCGGAGCGCCTGGAAAAATATCCCCGGGGCCTGCCGGTCGGGGACGCGATCGCCGTCATGCGCCAGATCCTCGACGGCATGGCCGCCGTCCACAAAGAAGGCGTGGTGCACCGCGATCTGAAGCCGGGCAACATCTTGTTCGCCGACGAGACGATGGTGACGGCGAAAATCTCGGATTTGGGCATGGCCAAGAACCTGCAAGAGTCTTCCTGCCTCACCCTCACCGGCGGCGGCGGTGGGACGCCGGCCTTCATGCCGCCGGAGCAGATCACTCAGTTTCGCCACGCCCAGCCGACGGCAGACGTGTTTTCCTTGGCCGCCATGTTTTACCAACTGCTGACCCGCGAGACGGCCTACAATTTCACCGACGGCAAGGACTACCTGAGCACGATTATCGACGGCGACATCGTGCCCCTTGGCAAGCGGCGGACGTTTCTGGGCAAACCGCCGCCGGGGCCGCTGGCGGAGCTGATCATGCGCGGGCTCTCGCCGGAGCCGGCCGACCGCTTTCCCGACGCCGGCGCCATGCTGGCCGCGCTCGACGCGCTTGGTCCGCTCTGACCTACCCGCCGGCCTCGAGGCCGTCCTGGATATGGAACCGCGTCGTTACTTTTTCCAGGGTGTCGGCCAGGCCGTCCCAGATCAATTCCTCGAAGGCCAGGAACAGCTTGCGGTCAAGCCTCTTGTCCAGCGTCTCCCGCATGATGGCGAGGACCTCGTTGCCGCTTCTGCGCTTTTGGTACGGCCGATCTGTGGAGATGGCGTCGTAGGTGTCGGCAATGGCGATGATGCGGGCCGTCTCCGGTATTTCATCCCCGGCCAACTGGTCCGGATAGCCCGTGCCGTTGACGGCCTCGTGATGGTGGCGCACCGCATTTATGACGTCGCGCACCGTCACCAGTCGGTGCAGGGTGGGCATGCTGCTCAATATCCCCGCGCCGATGTCGGGGTGGGTCTTTATGATATTGTACTCCTCGTCGTTTAGCCGGTCCGGCTTGTGGAGGATGCGTTCCGGTATGCCGATTTTGCCTATGTCGTGCATGAGGCCGCCCAGTTCCAGCAGATCGCGCCTTTTCGCCGTCCAGCCCAGCCGATCCGCGATTGCCAGGGAGAATAGCGTCACCCGCACCGAATGCCCCCGGGTATAGGGATCCCTCGCCTCCAGCGATTTGATGATGGCCCGTATGGCGCCGACGAAGAGCGTCCGCAAATCGTCGACCAGCCGCGAACGCCCGATGGCGACTCCGGCCTGGCGGCTCATGGCCGACATGACGGCCAGTTCCGTGTCGCTGAAGGAGCCGGAGCCGGTGTCGCGGCGATCAACGTAAAACGTGCCGATGGATAGGCCGTCCGACAGGATGGGCACGCACATCACGCTTTGGATGTTGTGGATCAGGAACGACATTTCGAGCGACTGCCTGTTCTGGACGGTGCTGTTGGTGAAGACAATCACTCCCTCCTTGAGCGCCCGGTTCACCACGGAATGGCTGAAGGTGAATTCATGCTTGTCGATCTGGTCGCCGAGGCGGGAAAGCGAGCATACGGGGATGAGCCGCTTGTCCTGGAGGTTCATCAGGATCATGGCCGCATTGTCGGCCCGGGTGACGTCGAAAATGGTCATGGTCGCGGTTTCGATTATGTCGCGCTCCTGCATTTGTTCCTGCAGGCGATCCGACAGGAGGAAAACGGCGTGGAGATGTTCGCGCAGCCGCCGCATCTCCGGTTGGAAGATATCGTCGCTGCCCCATTCGTCGGGATTGAGGGAACGGGTGAACATGCTCCCGCTGTCCAGCGTGTCCAGGTCCGGGATCGCCGCCGCAAAGTGTTTTCTGGTTGGCTGGAACGACGTGCCGTCCCGGATCTTCCGGGTGCCGACGCTGGACATGCCGGGAGCGGCGACTATGATCGAGGTGGCCTTGCTCGGCATCCTTTTGCTTGTTTCGTCCACGGTCATCCCCGCAACCGGGGCTTTCCCATCCGGCGCCGTCCCCGATTCGGCTTCGGTGATCCGCAACCGGATCGGGCCCATGGAGATGGTGTCGCCCGGGGTGAGCGTGGTTTCGCTGGACAACTTTACGCCGTTGACGAAAGTGCCGTCGTCCGAACACATGTCCCGGATTAAAATTTTGCCGTCATGGTTTTCAATCGAGCAATGCAGACGGGAAATTCCCGGTTGGTTGAACGAGCCGTCCGCCTCCCGGCCGCTGCCGAAGGTGAGCAGGCTGTTTTCCCGCAGGAAAAACCGCCTGCCTGTTTCATTGACAACTTGTATTTCCATATCCATTGGCGATGTTCCGTTTGCCTTTATTTTAGCGAATGGGCCGCAAACGGCGAAGATAAAGCCGGCTTTCCCGCCGCCGTCATGGTTGGGCCGGTTCCGGCTCCGCCTCGGCCTCGACCGGCGCCAGAGCCAGCCGCGCCCCCACGATGTCGTAGCGGTTCGCCTGGTGATAGTCGGCCCTGGCCGCACTGCGGGCGAAGGACGGATTCATGAGGAACGAGCCGCCTCGCGCCACTCGTCGGGATTCCTGCCGGTCGTTGAGCGGATCCGGTAGGAGTCCGCCCTGGCGGTAGAAATCATGGTTGTAGAAATCGACGATCATCTCCGCCAGGTTCCCGTGCATGTCATGGAAGCCCCAGGCGTTGGCTTTGAGCGTTCCCACCGGGTGGGGCCGCTCGGCCGAGTTGTCCGCCAGCCAGCCCATGGCCTCGGCCGACGCGGCGTCCGCGCCGGAGGCGAACGGAGTGATAGTGCCGGCCCGGGCGGCACATTCCCACTCCGCCTCGGTGGGCAGGCGGAAGGCGAAGCCGGCTGGCGCGACGGCCGCCAGCTTTGGCAACAGCCGCCCGACAATATCGTCGAAGGAAATCCCCGAGGCCGGCAGATTCCGCTCCGCCGGCGGCAACGGCTTGACGCGCCAAGCCCAGGTCTCGCGCCAGGCTTCGACGCCGGTTTGTATGGGAAGACGGTCGCGCTCCAAATCCTCCGCCGTTTCCTCGCCCACCGCCGCCTTCCACTGTCCGCGCGTCAATTCGGTCCGCGCCAGGTAGAAGGGCCTGGTGAGCATGACCGGATGCAGATATTCGTCGTTGGAGCGACCAGGCTCGTCCGGCGGGCTTCCCATCACGAAAGTGACGTCCTGCGCCACTTTGCCCACCGGCGTCCAGTAGAAGTTCATAATTTCGCCGCCGCCCAGATCCACATCAAGCGCCGTCGGCAGGCCGGCGGCCCGGGCGCCGTCGTTCTGGCGGCGGGCGGCGGCGGCGGGTTCCACGGCCCAGATCGAGGCGTCGGTGAGGATGCCCAGGCGCGCCGCTTCCTCGGTCCGTTTCCGGGCCTCCTCCTGGGCCGCGAGACGCAGGGCTTCCTCTTCCTCCCGCCGGCGCATGGCGGCGATGGTGCGGAGATTGGCCTGATTTTCGGCCAGGCGGGCCTCTTTCTCGGCTTTTTGCGACTGGAGCGCCTCCTCCATGGCCTTTTGCGCCGCCTCCTTTTGCCGAACGGCCTCGGTTTCGGCTAGGCGGGCGTTATGCGCCTCCATCATGGCCTTGATCTCGCTTTGGGCCGCCAACTCCCGTTGCCGCTCGGCCTCATTCAGGTTGTTGACCGCCCGATTTTCCGATGCCACTGCCAAGGCCTTCTGGCGCTCGGCCTCCTTTAGGTTGCTCACCGCCCGGGCCTCAGCCGCCACGGCTATGCGCATTTGTCGGTAGACCAGGATGCTGCCCACCGCCATGACCGCCATCGCTAGCCCCGCCAGGCCGATGGAAACCCGCCGCCAGCGGCGGCGGGCGATCCGCTGTTCCTCAAGATGCCGCTTGCCGGCGGCGGCCCCCAGCATGAGGCGTTCCCGGGCTGGTTCGGTTTCCGGGAGGGGGTTGGCCACCTCCAGCGCCAAGTCGAAATCTCCCTGGGCCATGGCCCGGTTCGCGTGGGCGATGCGCGCCTCCAGCCTGCCGGCCGCGGCGACGGCATTATCCGGCCACAGGGCGAGGGCTTCCTCGAAGCCGAACATCGCCTGGTTGAAATGCTCGTACATCCCGCCGTCCCGGGCCAAGGCGAGTTTTTCGTTGGCCCGCCGGGCCAATTCCTCGCTTTCCATATGCCGCTGGCGATCGGCCAGGGCTTTCTGGAAATCCTTGACCGACGGGAAACGGTCGTCCGGATTGGTCTCCATGGCCCGGAGGGCGATGTTTACCAGTTCGCTCTTCTTTTCGGTCGGGACAATGACGTTGTTGGCGGCGTTGGCCAGGCAGGCGTAGACGGTTTCGCCCGTGTGCGGCTTGTTGCCGGTGGCAATCTCGTAGAGGATGGCCCCCAACAGGTAAATATCGGATGCCGCCCCGATGCGGCCGGCGTTCCCCCGCGCCATTTCCGGCGGCATATAGGCCGGAGTGCCGCCCAGGCCCATGCCGCCGGATTTCTGGCCGGCCGCGTCGCCGGGAACCTGGAGCGCCGCCAATCCCCAGTCCATCAGGAGCACTTCGCCGTAGTTGCCGAGCATGACGTTTTCCGGCTTCAGATCGCGGTGGGTGACCCCCCGGTCATGGGCGAAGGCGACGGCGTCGGCGATCCGGAGGAGGACGGCGACGTTTTCCTCCTCGGACATTTCCGGCAGCCGCTCCTTCCAGGAATGGCCCTTCACCTCCTTCATGGCGTAAAATACCCCGCCGTCGCCGGTCCGGCCTAGATCATAGACGGGGATGATGTTGGGATGGTCGAGCGTCCCGGTCAGGATCGCCTCGTTGATGAATTTGTCCCTGACCGCCGGTTCGGCCATCGACTCGGGCTTGATCACCTTGACCGCCACCGGGCGGTTTAGCGCCGTCTGCTTGGCGGAAAAAACCAAACCCATCCCGCCCTTGCCGAGCAGTCCGGCTAGGGAAAAATCCTCGTTGCCCAAGGTGTCGAATTCGTTTTGCGGCAGCGCCAACCGCCTTACCGGAATAGTGCTTTCCAGGGATGAAGGTAACGAATCGCGGCTGCCTTCGGACGGATTTTTCAGGGTTTGTCCGATGTCGACGCCGATGTCGAGCCCCTGCCACAGCGTCTGGGACTCCAAGACGGTGAAGCTGCCGGCGTCGGAACCGTACACCAGCGTTTGTTCGGCGGCCAAGTCCTTCCCCGGGAGCGGGCCGGAGGCAATGGGATCGGCGGCGGTCGCCAAGGTCATTGTTCCCTGTAGGTCATGCGGTTTTGCCGCTGCCATTTGGCGAAGTCGTCCAGGCGTCGGCGATACTCCAGCAGATTGTCGCGCATGGCCAGCGTCCCCTTGTCCATGAGGTTGGAGGCCAAGGCCAGATCCCTTTCCCCGCCGCCGACGGCGTAGGCCAGGGCGGCCGCCCGCATGGTGTCCAGCCACAACTGGCCGATAAGTTTCTCAATCCGATCCGCCAGGGAGACAATCATCCCGTCGATGAGGATGGGGTTGAGTTCGGGATCCTCCTTCCGAATCCGCATCTGGAGGGAAATCCCCTTGAGCAGGCCGGCCATCAGGGACAGCTTGATCCGGCTTTCCTTGACCAGTTTGTCGCGGAGCGGCCGGAAGATTTGTTGTTCCTTGGGGGAGCGGGCCAGCAGGTTGTCGTCCAACTCCAGCAGGAGGCCGGATAGGAGATTAAGGATCTCCCTGGTGTCCAGCACCTCGGCGGCCAGGTTCCCCAAACCCGAGTCCTGCTCTTTTTCCTTCAGGCCGCCGCCGACTTCTTCCCAGAAAGCCGTATCCACCGCGGCTTCGTCCCCGGCCCAGGCCAGGAAATCCCCGCCCAAATCCAACTCTCCGATTGCCGCCAGCATCTCGCTGTCGGGATAGGACCAGGCAAAGGAGTCGGCCAAGAGCGAATCGTCCCCGCCGCTTCCAGAGGGTGCGTCTGTTCCCTCGTCGCCGCCGGCGGAATCCGTTTCCTCACTTCCCGTTCCGCCGTCGCCTCCCGTCCCGCTATCGCCCAAGTCGGTCATTTCGCCATCGCCGGCCGTCGAAAGATCCCCTCCATCCGGAGATCCGGCCGGACCGGTATCGGGAGTCAGATCGGGGAGATCGGCGAGGCCGTCCCCTGGATTGCCGCCCTTATCCCCGCCTTCGGATGTGGTAGGCGGATCGGGCGGATCTGGTGGATCGGGTGGATCGGGTGGATCGGGCGGATCGGGTGGATCGGGTGGATACACGGAGATAGGGGGGGTTGGGAGACCGGATCCGTCCGGATCGCTCCAGCCATTGCTTTTCCAAGCGCTTTCCCAATTGGGAATGGTCGTCGGATTGGTCAGGTCGCGAGCAGCGTTCGGGGCGGCGTTGCCGATGTAGGTCTGGCTGCCGATCGCATGGCCCGGTTTGTTCGGGCCGGCGTTATGGTAATAAACGTCATTCAGATTGACGTCGGTTGCAGCCATTGCAAGCGATCCGACCAACCCGCCGCTCGTGCCGCCATGTGAGGCTGAGACTTCGGCATAGGAAAGGGCTCGGTCGACTTCCAATTCGGAGTTGGAGTTCATATTGACGGCGCCAATCAAACCGCCGGCATTTTCGATATGGCCATCGGGTAATGTGTTGCCGATCGTGGCCACTTTCCCCGCGATCAGGACATCTTGAATGAGTAACATCTTGTTGGAACTACCGTTGGCTCCAACCAAGCCAATCAATCCCCCCGCGGAAGCGCCGACTTTATTGGAACCGATGTCAAGATCGGTGGACCGGATATTTTTAAGCGTGGTCGTGCCGGACAACCAAAGATCCAGATTGCCGATCAACCCGCCAGCCGAATCGACCGAACCGGAGATGGAAACATTAGCCAGGCCGAGATTTTCCAGGGTTATTGA
>JAISYD010000019.1 GCA_031270145.1 Planctomycetota bacterium | reverse complement strand
TGCAGCACCTATATCCGCCGCCACATGGCGACCCATTACAACGAGCCGGTGGACATCGCCTCGTCCTCCCTGACCGAGGAGGGGACGGTGTTCGGCGGCGAGAAAAACCTGATCAAGGGTTTGGAAAACCTCATCCGCCTCTACCATCCCGAAGTCATCGGCGTTGCGACCACCTGTCTTGCCGAGACCATCGGCGAGGATGTACCCCGCCTGGTACGGAATTTCCGCGATCGCCACCCGGATCTGGCCGCAAAAATCATCACCGTCCCCTCGGCCGGCTACGCCGGGACCCAGTACGAGGGTTTTTTTCGGACGCTCCGCTCCCTGGTGGAACAGGTGGAAATGCGGCCGGAAAGGCACGGCGGGATCAATGTCGTCACCAGCCTTCTTTCCCCCGCCGACACCCGCTGGCTCAAGGAATTGCTCGCCGAAATGCGGCTTGATTGCATTCTGCTTCCCGATCTATCGGAAAACCTTGATGGCGGGCTAAGCCGGGAATACCGCCGCCTGCCCGCCGGCGGCACGCCGCTGGAGCGGGTGGCCGGGATGGCCGGTTCCCGCCTCACCATCGAGCTAGGGATATTCATACCCTCCGCCTGGTCGCCGGGGGAATGGCTGCGGGACAACTGCGGCGTCCCCCTGATCCGGCTGAACCCGCCAATCGGTTTGCGGGACACCGATGCCTTGATCGCGGCATTGGTCTCCGCCGGCGGCGAAACCGCCCCGCGCCTTGAAAAGGAGCGTGGACGCCGTCTGGACGCCATGGTGGACTCCCACAAGTACAACGCCCGCATCCGGGCCGCGCTGTTCGGGGAGCCCGACTTCGTCCTTTCCCTGGCGCGCCTGTGCGCCGAAAACGGAGCGTTGCCGGTGGTGGCCGCCACCGGTTCGCGGACGGAGGGCTTCGCCGAAAAAATCCGCGCGGAAATAGCCGGGGTGATGGACTTCCATTTGGCCAGCGAGGCGGCGGTATTGGATGATTGCGATTTTGAGGCCATAGAGATGGAGGCGGGTCGCCTGGGCGCCAATCTCCTGATCGGCGGTTCCGACGGACGCCGGATGGAGGAGCATACCGGCATTCCCCTGATCCGCGCCGCCTTTCCGGTGCACGATCAGGTCGGCGGCCAGCGCATCCGTACCCTAGGGCATTCGGGCGGCCTGGAACTCATGGATCGGATGACCAACGCCGTCCTCGGCCGTCTTGAGCGCGGCTTCCGGGGCGAACTCCGCGACAGGTATTGCCTGGAGGAGAAGCCGGTTCCGGCCCGGTTTCCGCCGCCGGATTCGCGGGCCGCCGTCGCCGCCGCCAACCGCCGGAAAAGCGAAACGCATCCCTGCTTCAACGGCCGCGGCGGCGAATACGCCCGTCTGCATTTGCCGGTGGCGCCGGCCTGCAACATCCAATGCAACTACTGTACGCGGGAATTCGACTGCCCTAACGAAAGCCGGCCCGGCGTCTCGGCCGGGATACTGACGCCGGAGGAGGCGCTCGCCAGATATCGCGAAGCCGCGGGTCGGGTGGAAAAGCTGGCCGTGGTCGGCATCGCCGGGCCCGGCGACGCCCTGGCCAACTGGGACGAGACCCGGGAGACCCTGCGGCTTATCCGGGCCGAGGACGCCAACGCCACCTTTTGCCTTTCGACCAACGGCCTGTTGCTTCCGCTGTACGCCGACGAGATGTCGGCGCTTGGCGTGTCGCACGCTACCGTCACCGTCAACGCGCTGGATTCGGCCATCGGGGCCAAGATTTACCGGCAGGTCGATTACTTGGGCTCGCGGTACCGGGGCGAGGCCGGCGCGGCCGTCCTCATGGCCAACCAACTGGCCGGGATCAGGCGCCTGACCGAACTGGGCGTGGTCTGCAAGGTGAACATCGTCATGCTGAAGGGCGTGAACGATCTGCATATCCCGGAGGTGGCGGCCAAGGCCGGCGAACTTGGCGCCGACCTCGTGAACATCATGCAGATGATCCCGGTCAAGGGCAGCGCCTTCGAGGGCGCGCCGCTGGTGAGCAACCAGGAAATCGGCGCCATGCGTGAGAGTTGCGGCGCCCAGGTACGGCAGATGCTGCATTGCCGCCAGTGCCGAGCCGACGCGGTCGGTCGGCTGGACGAGGATGTGTCCCTGAATTTCCGGAACTCCGCTTCGGTCGCCGCCCCCGCCTCGGCCTCGGCCGAAGCGGCCGGGGCCGGAAAGCCGCTGTTGTTCGCGGTTGCTTCTAAGGGCGGCATGCTGGTGGATCAGCATTTCGGGCACGCCAGCGATTTCTACATCTATGAATGCCGCGGCGACGGGGTCCGTTTCCGCGAGCGGCGCGGCATCGGGGCGGGCGGCAACTATTGTGGCGGGGCGGATGCCGACAAGGCTGGGAGGATGGAAAGGATTGTCGAGACCATAGGCGATTGCCAGTGCGTCCTGGCCATGCGGATCGGGGAATCGCCCAAAAGGCTTCTGCGGGAAAGGGGCATCGCCGTGCGCGAGACCTATGATCGTATAGAGGACGCGGTGCTGGAAGCCGCGTCGGTTGGCGGAATCCCGCCGGGAAAGGCTTGAGGATGATTACCCCGAAATATCATTTGTTCGTTTGCGGCGGCGGCAAGCTGATGGGCGATAAAAAGGGCCTGTGCTGCACCCGGGGCGGCCAGGACCTGGCTCGAAAACTCATGGACGAGATCGAGGATCGCGAATTGTCGGGCCAGGTGATGCTTTCCGTCTCCAGTTGCTTCGGCGTATGCGACAAGGGGCCGGTGGTGGCGGTGTATCCGGAGGGCGTCTGGTACGGCAACGTCAGCGTCGGCAAGGTGGGGGAGCTTTTCGATCGGCACATTGAAGGCGGCAAGCCGGTCGAGTCCCTGATGATTTGATGCTCATAACCGATCGGCTGCTGTCCCTTCCGCAAATGTTTGGCTGCCGGGCGGAGGATTTGGCCGAACTATACCGGCTGCTGCTGGAGGCGGCCGACTATGTCGAGGTGGACGCCATCGCCCTGGCCAAAATCTGGGACGCCGTGGTACTGGAGCGGACGGTCCTGCGGCTTCCCTATGGCGGCCATATGGAAGATTATCCGGGCTTCCACCATTATGTCTGCCCGTTTTTCAAGCTGTCGAATTCACCGGCGCTTCTGGTGGAGATTCCGCTGGACGACTTGCGCTGGGAGCAGTTGCGGCCGTATCGCGGGAAGGAGCGTTGCCTTCGGATCGTCGGCCTGAACGGGCTGCTTTTCCGCGACTGGCGCGGCGGCTTCGCCAGCCTGCTGGATCTGGGCAACGTGGAGTTGAGCCCGCACAACGGAAGATGCTGCGCCACCGCCATCGCCGTCGAGTGGATCAAGGCCGGCGGCGAGCGGGTGGTGGCCTCGTTCATGGGTTGCGGGGGGGGCGCGCCGCTTGAGGAGGCGCTGATGGCCGCGCATCTTGGCGGCCTCGGGGTCCGGCCTGGCGCGCTGGCCGCCCTGCCGGCCTTGAAGGCGGTTTTCCAGAGGGCCCTCGGCCGGAGGATACCGTCGCACAAGCCCATCCTCGGGGACGCGATTTTCGAAGTGGAGTCGGGCATCCATGTCGACGGCATCATGAAGAATCCGGAAAACTATGAGCCGTTTCCGCCGGAATTGCTGGGTGCCGCCAGGAGCATAAGGATCGGCAAGCATTCCGGCGAGGCGGCAATCAAGGTGAAACTGGCGGAATATGGCATACCCTTCGATTCGGCGCAAATTGGACCGCTTATCAGGAAAATCGGCGAGACAAGCATCCGATTGGGTCGGGGATTGGCCGATCCCGAATTCGTGGAGTTGGCGGAAACCTTCGCCTGCGGCGCCTGGTGAGCGGCGGCGCGTCCGCATCATAGACACCACCCTCAGGGACGGCGAACAGGCTCCCGGCTTCGCCTTTTCCCCGGGCGACAAGGCGAGGTTGGCGCATTTGCTGGACCGGGCGGGCGTTTACCAGATAGAGGCGGGGATTCCGGCCATGGGTCCCCATGAAAGGGACGCCGTCCTCGCCGTGCGCGACGAGGTTGAAACCGCCTTGATCGCCGTCTGGAATCGCTTGCGCCTGGACGACGTCAAACAGTCGCTCGACTGCCGCCCGGACGTGATCCACATAAGCGCGCCGATTTCCCCGGGCCTGCTGCGAAGCAAATTGGGGAAGGGCGCGGATTGGCTCTGCCGCGAATTGCGGCGATGCGTCGAATTCGCCCTGGACCGGAGTTGCCGGGTCTCGGTGGGATTCGAGGACGCCTCTCGGGCTGACCTTGGTTTTATGGCGGATTTGGCCGGGACGCTCGCGGAGCTTGGCGTCTCCAGCGTGCGCTTCGCCGACACCGTGGGCATTCTTAGTCCGTCCTCGGTTTACGACGCGATAACCCGCCTCAAGTCGGGCGTGGGCATCCACGCCCACAACGATTTGGGGATGGCGGTGGCTAACAGCATCGCCGCCTGCCGGGCCGGAGCCGAATATGTCGACGCGACGCTTTTCGGCATAGGGGAGCGGGCCGGTAACTGCAACCTACTGGCTTTTGTCGAGGCGGCCGAACCCTGGTTCGACGCCGGCCTCGATTCCGGGACGGCTTCCCGGCTGGAAAAACAGGCCGCGCCAATTATCTGGCGCGGAGATTGCGCCTGAGGTTCGTTTGTTTTCATCACTGGAGGGGAAAAATGCGAAGAATGTCGATGTTGTCGGTTCTGTTTCTCGCGGGTTGGTTCCTGACGTCGCCCGCCGCCCCATCCGGCGAGCCGACCGCCATCCTGGTTGCCGCCGCCGCCAGCCTGCAGTATTCCTACGCCAACGCCCTGATTCCGGACTTCCAGAAGAAATATCCCTGGATCACGGTCGAGGGGACCTACGACAGCTCCGGGAAGCTCCAGGCCCAGATTGAGAACGGCCTGGCGGCCGACGTCTTCATGTCGGCCGCGATGAAGCAAATGAACGAGCTAGTGGGAAAAGGCTTCATTGACGCCGGCAGCGTGGTTGAGCTGCTGGAGAACCGGATTGTCCTCATCCGCCCGGCCGCGGCCGGGACGGATATCGCCGGCTTCGCGGACGCGGTCAAGGCCAAGGTCATCGCCCTCGGCGATCCCAAAAGCGTGCCGGCCGGCCAATACGCCCGGGAGGTTTTCACCAGTCTTGGACTATGGGATCGGATTGAGGCGAAGGCCAGCTTCGGGACCAACGTCACCGAGGTGTTGAATTGGGTGGCCGAGGGGAGCGCGGACCTGGGCGTGGTCTATGCCACCGACGCCGCCGTCACCGGCAAAGTGGCGGTGATTGCCGAGGCGCCGGCCGGCAGCCTCAAGGCCAGGGTGATCTATCCGGTGGGGATTTCGCGGAATGGCGAGCGGAAGGAGGCGGCCAAACTGTTTGTCGATTACCTGAGGTCGGAGGAGGCGCTGGCCGTGTTCGCGAGATACGGGTTTTCGCCTAACCGGGGAGATTGACCGTGTATTGGTCGGCGGCGCTCATATCCCTGCAGACGGCGGCGACGGCCATCGCCTTCACCTTTTTCCTCGGCGTGGCGGCGGCCAGGTTCGTGGCCGGTCTGCGCCGCAATGCCTGGAAAATGCTTCTGGACGGCCTGTTCCCCCTGCCGCTGGTGCTGCCGCCGACGGTGATCGGCTTTTTCCTGCTCTTCACCTTCGGGGTCAACCGGTCGGCGGGGCGCTTTCTCGCCGAATTCTTCGGCTACAAGATAGCTTTTTCCTGGGGCGCCACGGTGCTGGCCGCGGTGGTGGTTTCCTTTCCGCTCATGTACCGCGCGGCTCGCGGCGCCCTTGAGCAGGTGGATCCAAACCTGGTGTACGCGGCGCGGACCCTGGGGCTTTCCGAATGGCGCATCTTTTGGCGCATTTGCCTCCCGGCCGCCCTTCCCGGCGTGGCGGCCGGGGGCGTGCTCGCCTTCGCCCGGGGCATGGGGGAATTCGGCGCCACCGCGATGATCGCCGGCAACATCCTCGGCAAGACCCGCACCCTGCCGTTGGCGGTTTACTCGGCGGTGGCCGCCGGCGACATGGAGTCGGCTTATGGCTATGTGGCGGTGATTGTCGGCGTTTCCTTCGCCGTGGTGGCGGGCATGAACCATTTCCTGGCCAAGGAAAGGCGCCGGCGCCGCAAGGGGGTCGGCGCATGACGCTTGAGGTCGGGATCCGGAAGCGCCTGGGGAAAAGCTTCACCCTCGACGTCAGCTTCGAGACCGACGGGGATTGCCTGGGCATCCTCGGCGCCTCCGGCGGCGGCAAGAGCATGGCCCTCAAATGCGTCGCCGGCATCGAGTCCCCCGACAGCGGCCGCATTGTCGTCAATGGGCGGCTGTTGTTCGATTCGGAGCGGGGGATCAATCTCAGGCCGCAGGAGCGCCGGGTGGGCTATCTTTTCCAGGATTACGCCCTGTTTCCCCGGATGAGCCTGGAGCGCAACATCGGCATCGCCATACCGGGCCGGGCGGCGGCCAGGGCGGCGAAGACGGCCGAATTGTGCGGACGCTTCCACTTGCGGGGACTGGAAAAGCGCCTCCCGGATCAATTGTCCGGCGGACAGCGGCAGCGGGCGGCGCTGGCCCGGATGCTGGCGGCGGAACCGGAGGTCATCCTGCTAGACGAGCCGTTTTCGGCCCTCGACGCCTCCCTCCGCGAAGAAATGCAGATGCGGATGCTGGAGCTTTTACGACATTGCCGCGACGCCGTGATGGTTAGCCACAGCCGCGACGAAATCTACCGGCTATGCGGGAAAACCCTGATCCTGGAGGCGGGGACGGTCCTGGCCCATGGCGGCACCAGGGAACTTTTCAAAAATCCCGGTTGCGAACGGGCGGCCGTGCTGACCGGCTGCAAGAATATCTCGCCGGCGCGGAAAACCGGCGAGCGGAGCCTGTTCGCCCTTGGCTGGGGTCTGAGCCTGGCGACGGACAGGCCGGTTCCCGATTCCCTTGGCTTTGTCGGCATACGCGCCCATGATTTCGTACCGTACACCGGCGACGGAGGCGGCGACAACCTGGTGGAGATGCGGATCAAGGCGCGCGCCGAGGATCCCTTCGAGTGGAACGTCCTGTTCACCAACGCCAACGCGGCCGATGGCTCCGGGAACGGGGAATTGTGGTGGAAATACAGCAAATACGCGGCGCTGGGGGATGCTTTGCCGCGGCGCCTCTTCATCCCGCCGGAGGCGATATTGCAGTTGACGGGCTAGGCTGGTTGACAAATTAACCCGCCAAAACGGTAAAATACGCGGAAGTGTTTCTAAAGGATTAGCAACGCTGTTTGATGTGCGCGACAACTTGGGTTGGAAAAACGAAAAAAGGGTTGCGAGTCATTCTCGTAACCCCTTTGGCAATATTGGTAGCGGGGGCAGGATTTGAACCTGCGGCCTCCGGGTTATGAGCCCGACGAGCTACCAGACTGCTCCACCCCGCGATATGGACAACGCCGCCAAACAACCCCGGCGGTTCCCGCCGTCGCCTCAAAAAACACAACTCCGGCTAAAACGGACAAAAATCCATGCCCGTATTCTATCCCCCACTAGATGGATGTCAACTGTTTTTATTGCTTTTTCTCCGCCGTTGGCGGAAAATGGGACAATTCGGCCGCATAACCGCCGAAGGAGGCGCAGCATGACCAATTCGCCGCCGCTCTTGCTCCATGTCTGTTGCGCACCCTGCCTTGCAACAGCCAGGGCCAGCGCGGCGGGCCATGGCCCGGATGCATTCGCCGCCAATGTCGGCATTTTTTTCTATAATCCCAACATCCATCCTCTTATGGAGTTCCGGCGGCGCGAAAAAGCCCTGCGGGTTTATCTTGAAAGATATCCGCTTCCGGCGGAAATTGTTTCCGAATATGGGCTCCAAACGTTTTTGGAGCGGATGCTTAGCCAAGGCAAGCCGCCGGCCAGCCGGCGGGATCGCTGCGCCGAATGTTATCGCCTGCGACTGGGGAAAACCGCCGAAACCGCCAGATTCCGCGGTTTCGCCGCTTTTTCCACCACCCTCCTGGCCAGCCGGGAGCAGGATCGGGATTTGCTGGCGGAAATCGGCCGGGAAACAGCGGCCAAGTCCGGTCTGGCCTTTATTGACGCCGATTGGCGGAAGATTTTGCCGGACGCGGCGACGCTCCGGGGCATCTATAAACAGCCGTATTGCGGCTGCCTGTTTTCCGAAGAGGAAAGGTACCGTGACAGCGGCAAACATCTTTACAAAGGAAGCAAGCCCTTGCAACCGCCCGGAAATACCCGATGATATATTTACGATCAAGGTTGACGACCCAAGGAAGCCGCTGATGCTGGGATGGTTCTTTAGGCTGATTTGTCTCGCCCTGCTTGGGCTGGGCTTTTTTCATCTCGCCTTCCGCGAGGCGCCCGAGCTTGGCCTGCGCCCGGACATCCTGGCGGCCAACCTGTCGGGCCGCGGCCAGCCGGAAATCCGCGTCCTGGCGGCCGACGCCCTGGAACGCGCCGTTCTCACCATCAATGGCCGTGTCGCCATCTCCGCCATCGGCATGGACATGCGCCAACACAGCGGCGACTTCAGCCAATCGGTGTCGGTCGAAGTCACCCCAACCGGACAGGGCGTCAAGCTGGGGAGCGACCGCTACGTCCGGGTTCGCCTCAAATCCCTCGACCAGCAACCCCTGCGCCTGTCCTGGAAGAAATCCGACCAAAGCGAGGCCAGCCTCAACCTGCCCCACGAGATCGAAATCCACGGCACGCACATCGAGTCGGGGGGGCGCAAACTCCCACGGCTTCGCATCCTGGCCCGCCTGCCCATCGAGGAATACCTTTACGGGGTGGTGGCGGGGGAGATTTTCAGCAGTTGGCCGCTGGAGGCCATCCGGGCCCAGGCGGTGGCCGCCCGTTCCTACGCCTATTTCGAGATGCGCAGCCGCGCGGACGATGAATACGACGTCCACGCCGACGTCCGCTCCCAGGTATGGCGGCCCTCCCCGGTCGTCGAGCCTCAGGTGCGCCGGGCCGTCGACTCCACCGCCGGGGTGGTGCTCACCGAGAAGAACGCGCTGATCAAGACCTTTTTCCACTCCGAATGCGGCGGCTTCACCGCCGACGCCAGGTGGTTCTTCACCAAGACCCCGCTTCTCGCCCTGTCGGGCGTAAGCTGCCCGCGCTGCTCGGCCGCGAAAAACCGCCCCACGCCCTGGCGCGCCACCTACACCCGGCAGGAAGTGGCGGCCAAACTCCGCCAAGCCGGGCTGCTGCGGCAACCCGGCGAAATACGGGTATTGCAAGGGCTGGATTATCGGGGGAACCCCATGGGCCGGCGCCTGGGCCGGGTCGTCAGCCTGGAATTGACCCTGGTCGGGGATCGCGGAGGGCAGGTCCGCGTGCCGGCCAACGATTTCAGGCTGGCCATGGGGCCGGATCGGCAAAACATTGCCAGCACCTATATGGCGATTGAAGGCGGCGACGAGGCCAGGATAACCTTTTCGGGCTACGGCTGGGGCCACGGGGTCGGCCTTTGCCAATACGGCGCCGCCTACGCCGCCGACAAGCTCGGCTACAATTTCCTGGACATCCTGGCGCTTTATTTCCCCGGGGCCAAACCGGTGCGCCTGTGGGGAAGCGACGCCGGTTTCCGATGATTGACGAGGGCTCTTCATGCCGCGACGTCCCATACTCGGCGTCACCATGGGCGACCCGGCCGGAATCGGCCCGGAAATCGCCGTAAAAACCCTGCTGAATCCCGAAATCCGCGGCATCTGCCGACCCCTGCTGATTGGCGACGCCGGGGCGATGCGGACCGCCGCCAGGGACATCGTGAAAATCGGCTGCGAGATCAACGCCGTCTCCGGGGTTGGGCAAATGCGCGACTTGCCCGGAACGCTGGACGTACTGGATCTGGCCTGCCTGGACATGGGGAAATTCGCGCTTGGCCGGGTTTCGGCCCAGTGCGGCGAGGCCGCCTTCCGCTCGGTCGCCAAGGCCATCGAGCTCGCGCTGGCCGGGAAAATCCAGGCCACCGTCACCAATCCCCTCAACAAGGAGGCACTCAACCTGGCCGGACGCCATTACGCCGGCCACACGGAAATCTACGCCTCCCTCACCGGGGCCAAAAATTACGCCATGCTGCTGATGGGCGAAAAACTGCGGGTGATCCACGCCACCACCCATGTCCCCCTGCGCGAAGTCCCCGGCCGCCTGACCCGCGAGCGCATCCTGGCCGTCATCCGCCTGGGCGAGGCGGCCATGCGGAAATTCGGGCTGGCCCGGCCGCGCCTGGTGCTGGCCGGCCTCAATCCCCATGCCGGCGAGAACGGGCTTTTTGGCCGCGAGGAGATTGAAATCATCGGCCCGGCCGCGGCGGAGGCGCGGGCCGGCGGGTTGGATGTAACCGGGCCGCTTCCCCCCGACACGGTGTTCGCCAAGGCCCTGGGCGGCGCCTTCGATCTGGTGGTGGCCATGCATCACGATCAGGGGCACATTCCGCTCAAGCTGCTCAGCTTCAAATACGACGCGGAACAGGACGCCTGGTCCGACATGCTGGGCGTCAACATCACCCTGGGCCTTCCCGTAATCCGCGCCTCGGTGGATCACGGTACCGCCTTTGATCAGGCGGGGAAGAACCGGGCCAACCCAAACAGCCTGATCTACGCCATCAAATGCGCCGCCGAATTGGCCGGAAACGCCCCGCCCGATCCGGCGAAAGGTCCCGACGGTGACCGGGGACGCTGACCTGCCCGGCATCGTCCTCGCCGGCCTGGAGCGGACGATGCTGGCGGATCGTCCGCGCCTGGGGAGGGAGGCGGCGCGTCTCCGGCGGTTCCGAAAGCCGACTCCGGAAACGCCGGCCGCGCTGGAAAGGCTCCGGCAAGCTTTTGAAAAATCCCGGCGACTATTGGCCGGGCGTTCGGCCTCCGTCCCCGCCATAAGCTATCCGGAAGAACTGACCATAACGCCCCGGCGCCGGGAAATCGCCGCCGCCGTGCGCGACAACCAGGTGGTGGTGGTCGCCGGCTCCACCGGCAGCGGGAAAACCACCCAGCTTCCCAAAATATGCCTGGAATTGGGCCTGGGCCGGACCGGCCTAATCGGCGTCACCCAGCCCCGCCGCCTGGCGGCAATGTCGGTGGCGGCGCGGACGGCGCAGGAGTTGGGGACCTCCCTGGGCGACCAGGTGGGCTTCCAAATCCGCTTCCAGAATCGCACCCGCCCCTTGACCCTGGTCAAGTTCATGACCTCCGGCATTCTCCTGAACGAGTTGCGAAACGATCGCCGCCTGCTGGCCTACGACGCCGTCATCCTCGACGAGGCGCACGAGCGCGACCTTGACACCGACATCCTGCTGGGCTGTCTAAGACAGTTGCTGCCGACGCGCCCGGCTCTCCGCCTGATCGTCAGTTCCGCCACCCTGGACGTGGACCGCTTCAGCGAATATTTCGGCGGCGCCCCGGCCATCCTCCTGGAGGGGCGGACCTTTCCGGTGGAGACGCGCTACCGCCAGCCGGACGAGGGCGACGACGAGGATCCAGACCTGGACGTCATGATCCTCCACGCCGTGGAGGAATTGACGGCCGAAATGCCAAGGGGGGACATCCTGGTTTTCCTGCCGGGCGAGGCGGACATCCGCGCCGCCGCCGACACGCTGGCCCGTTCCGGGCCGCCCGGCTGCCTGGCGCTGCCGCTCTATTCCCGGCTTTCGCCGGAGGAGCAGCAGCTGGTTTTCCAGGACACGGACAAGCGGAAGATAATCCTTTCCACCAATGTGGCCGAGACCTCGCTCACCATCCCGGCGGTGCGGGCGGTAATCGACGGCGGGCTGGCCAGGCTGAGGCGGGTTTCCGATCGGGCCTCGGTGGAGCGCCTGCAGATCGAGAAAATCAGCCAAGCCTCGGCGGATCAGCGAAAGGGCCGGGCCGGGCGGACGGCGCCCGGCATATGCCTGCGCCTTTACAGCGAGGCGGATTTCCTGAAGCGGCCGAAATTCACCGATCCGGAAATCCGCCGCGCCTCGCTCGCCTCGGTCATTTTGCGCCTGCGGCATTTCGGGCTAGGCGCGGTCGAGGACTTCCCCTTCCTCGATCCGCCCCAGCCTCAGCGGATACGGGAAGGCTACCGGGAACTGGCCGAGCTGGGGGCGCTGGACGCCGACCGCGAAATCACCGCTTCGGGCCGGCGCATGGCCAACCTGCCGGTGGAGCCGCGTTTCGCCCGCATCCTGCTGGAAGCGAAAAAAAACCGGGTCATGGAGCCGGCCATGATCATTGTCGCCATGCTGTCGGTGCAGGATCCGCGCGAACGCCCCCAGGCGAAGCGGGGCGAGGCCGAGGCGGCGCACCGGCGCTTCCTGCATCCAAAATCGGATTTCCTCGGCTGGCTGCGGCTATGGAAATTCTACGACGACGCCCTGGCGGAATTGCCGTCCAAGTCGCGGGCGCGGAAATTCTGCCGCCAGAATTTCCTCAATTACCTCCGCATGCAGGAATGGCGGGACATATTCCGGCAACTGGCGGAATTGGCGGCCAACCTGCCGCCTGGCGGCGGCGATCCTTTTTCCGACGCCGATTCGGACGAGCGTGACGGCGGCTACGCCCGGCTGCATCAAGCCATCCTGGCCGGCCTGCTTGGGCGGATCGGCAAACTGGGCGACGAGAACGACTACCAGGGCGCCCGGGGCGTCCGCTTCCTGCTTTGGCCAGGTTCGGGGTTGGCCCGGGCCGCCCGGGAACGGCGCGACGCCGGCCGGAAGGCCGGCGACCAGCCCAGCGAAATCAAGCGCAAGGGACTGACGCCGGCCTGGGTGGTGGCGGCCGAGTTGGTGGACACCAGCCGCCTGTTCGGACGCGGCGTGGCGGAAATCGATCCGTTGTGGGTGGAAAAATTGGCCGGCCCCCTGGCCAAACGCTCCTATTCCGAACCTTGCTACGACGCCGGCTCGGGCTTTGTCCGGGCCAGGGAAAGGGTGGAGGTCTACGGCCTGCCGGTGGTGGAGGGAAGGCGGGTGCATTACGGCTCGATCAATCCAGCGGCGGCGCGGGAGATATTCATCCGTCAAGCTCTAATCGGGGAAAACCTGAAAACGCGCCTCCCGTTCTTCCAGGAAAACCGCGCCCTGATCCATTCGCTGGCCGATCTGGCCCATAAGGCCAGGAAACCCCTGCTGGCTGGTTCCGAGGCCCTTTACCGCTTTTACGACGAGCGCCTCCCCGGCGATATCCACAACGACCGGGCCCTGGTCAAATTCTGCCATGAAAAGGAAAAGGAGACTCCCGGCCTCCTCCGCCTCGACCGGGACTATTTGCTGGCCAATCCGCCGGACGGCATCACCCCGGATCGCTTTCCCTCGGAGCTTGAATTGGCCGGACGCCGCTACCCCGTCATATACCGCTTCAATCCCGGCCATCCCTCGGACGGAGCGACCGTGGTTGTTCCGGTGGCCGACATCCCAAATCTGCCGGCCTGGCGGCTGGAATGGCTGGTTCCGGGGCTTTTGGGAGGCAAGGTGGCGGAACTGTTGCGGGGGCTGCCCAAGAGCCTGCGGCGCGAGCTGAATCCCATCCCGGAAACGGCGGCGCTCGTTGCCGAGCGCCTGGGACAGCCGGATCGGCCGCTCCTCAAGGCCCTGGGTCAGGCGATCCATGGGACCGCCGGCGTACGGATTCCGCCCGAAGCCTGGAATCCGGGGGAATTGCCGGCATTTCTCCTGATGAATGTGCGCGCCATTGGCCGGGACGGTAAGGCGATCCGCGAAGGGCGGAATCTGGCGGAATTGGTTGAAGAACTCAATTTTGCCGCGCGGCAGGCTTTTGACGCCTTGAAAAGCGGGCAATTCGAGAAGACCGGCCTGACGGAATGGAACTTCGGCGATTTGCCGGAAAGGGTGGAAATCGGCGGCGGCGGCGGCGCCTCCGCTTTTCCCGCCTTGGTGGACGAGGGCCGGAGCGCCGGCATCCGTGTCTTCCACACCCGGGAAGAGGCGGATCAAGCGATGCCGGACGGCTTTCGGCGCCTCATCGCCCTCGCCCTGGGAAGTTGGCTTGAAAAAGTGCGCAAGGACGTCCGGGCCGGCATTTCCGTCCGTTCAGCCGCCTTGGCGCAACTTCTTGGCGGCGGCGGCGACCACTTGGCCGACGCGGCGATCCGCTCGGCCCTGGACGAGGCGTTCGCCGTCGACCAGCCGGCGCGCCGCCATCGCCTGTTCCTGGAGCGGCTGGCGAAAGGCAAGGCCGCCTTCCCGGGCCTCGCCCTGGAAACGGCCACGGCCCTGGATCAGGCCTTTGGGCTGGCGGCCGGACAGTTGCCAGGACTGGAGACGCCGCCCACGCCGGCGCACGCCGATTCGTTCCGTGACATCCGGCGGCAACTGGAGTCGCTCCTGTCGCCGGCCCTGCTCCGTCTGGCCGCGGCCGAGCAGTTGCGCCAGCTCCCCCGCTTCGTTCAGGCGGCGGCCAAACGGATTGAGCGGCTGGGCTACGCCTTGGGGAAGGACAGGCTGCGCCTGGCCGAGATCTTGCCCTATCGCGAGCGTTACGAGAGCGCCGCTTTTTCCCGCCTGTCCCCGAACGAGGCCAGGAGCCTCATGTCCTACCGCTGGCTGCTGGAAGAATGGCGCGTCGGCCTCTTCGCCCAGGAGCCGGGCCAGAAGACGCTCGGGAGCGCCAAACGGCTGGACGAGGCCTGGCGGCTCCTCACTCCGCGGGCCTGAGGGGCGCGACGGCGCGCAGCAGGCCGCTGTCGTGGGGGGATTTGAAGCCGACCGGACACAGGGCGTGGACCACGTCCTTCCAAGTCGCTATGCCAAGGAGCCGGCAACTGTCGCCGGCCACCACGGGCAGGCAGGAGATGCGCTTGCCGTTCATCAGGCGGATCGCCTCGAGCATGGGCGTTTCCGGGTTCACGCAGAGCGGCTTGCGGGTCATGATCAGGCCCACCTTCTTGCCCATGATCTCCCGGTCGCGGTTTTGCTCGTTGATGGTTCCGTAGAAGGGGCTGGAATTGCGCAAAACATCGCGATCGGAAATCACCCCGATGATGCCGCCGCTTTCGTCGACGATGGGCAAATGGCGGAATCTGATATGGGAAAATATTTCCATGGCGGTCATGATCGTGTCGTCGAAGGTCAGAACCGCCACCTTGGCGGACATGACCTCGCCAATCGGCGTCAGGGCGATTTTCCGCTCAATGGCGGCGTCCAGCACGCCGTCGTCGGCGGTTTCGCCGGAGACCGACTGGCCGCCGCCCTGTTCCCGAATGATTTTGTCGACTATTCCATGGGAGCGCTTCGCCTGCTCAATGCGCACGGTGTCGCTGTGCTTCCGTTCCACGCGCTCCGTATCCCCGCGATTATGCGACATTTCCCGGGGAGCCTTGACTTCCAGTCCGCGCAACCCCATGAAGCCAGCCATGAAAGCCTCCTTCCATTCCTATGGCCCGTCCGGCGGCGCCTCCGGGCAACCCATGACCGTACGCCGTCCCCTTGCCGTCACCAACCAGCCTTCAACATTTCCAGGCGCTCACGCAGGGCAACCTCCCCAAGGGGGTCCCCCTCCAGCAAGGCCTGGAAATGCCGCCTGGCCCTGAGTAAGCGCTCCGGGGCGCATTCCACCACCGATATTTCCTTGACAAAGTCGCCCACCCCGATGCCGGAGGCGAACCTGGCGGCTCCGGCCGCCGGCAAACCCAGGCCGAGGCAGGAAAAAACGTCGCCGGCCCCATCCGGCGACCAGGGGCCGAGAAACACGGCGCCGGCATTCTCGACGTCGGCCAGACAGGCCTGGTTGTCACGGGTCATCAACTCCAGCCTGGACGGAGCCAGCAGATTTACGGCGCCGATGGCCTCTTCCGCGCCGGTGCAGAGGAACAGGCCGCCCGCCCGCTCCAGATTCCGCTTGGCTTGGCCGGCGGCGGCGGCGTCTAAACGGCGCAATATTTCGATGCGCACCGCCTCGGCCAGCCAGCGATCCGTGGCGAAAAGGGCCAGCGGCCCGGGATCGCCCTCCATTCCGGCCCGGGCCAGCAGATCCGAGGCGATGAACCTGGCGTTGGCTCCGGCGTCGGCCACCACCGCCAGGCCGCCAAACCCGACCGACACGGCGAAGCCGGCTTGGCCGGAAAGCATCCGGCCAACCGCCGCGCCAGCGGCGTCAAGCCGGCCGACCACCTTGTCGACCCTCCGGATCGGCCCGGCCCCCAACGCCAAGGCCGCGGCCGCCAAGGCGCCGTCCAGGCGGTAGACCTCGTCCAAGTCGAGCAGCCGCGCGACCGCCAGCAGGGCTGGATCAACCTTGCCGGCCGCGTCCGCCGCCGCCGCCACTGCTATCCGCCCCACGCCAGCCACCTGGGCCGGAACCGCGCACATCAATAGCGCGGCTGGCGACGAGCCGCAGCAAATCCCGATTCTCGACAAGGGGCGGACGACGCGGGAAAGGCCGGCCCCGTCGCCATTGTCATGCAGATAGCCCTGCCTACGCTGGTATTCATGGAAGCGGCGCAAATTGACCCGGGCCAGGGAGACGGCGGTGAGGAAACTTTCCGACGCCTGGTTGCGGGCCTCAAGCATAAGGCCGGGATCGATCCCGGAGTTTTCCAGGGCCGCCGTCCCGCCGGCGTCTCCGCAAACGGAGCGGATGGCCGCCGCCGCCCCGGCCTCGGCCGCGGCGCTGGAAAA
>JAISYD010000313.1 GCA_031270145.1 Planctomycetota bacterium | reverse complement strand
GAGGTGGCGATGGTGAGGATCTTGGTGGAGTCGCGGCGGCCCTGGGACTCGGACGCCTTGGCCACCTCGTCATAGGTTATGACCTTGCCGCCGCCGAAATTGGCGGACGACACGGCGGTGATGGCGGCGGTGAGGGTGGTCTTGCCGTGATCCACGTGGCCGATGGTGCCGACGTTGATGTGGGGCTTCTTGCGAATAAAGTTTTCCTTTGCCATTGCTGTTTCTCCTGAAAAATCGCGGCCAAAACGGTGAAAATTATATATAATCGACAAATATCATGCTATTCAACCTCTCGGATCGTAGCCCAAGATGTCCCTTATCCGGTTTTTCGGAACTGCGGCGTAGGCGCAGGGCTCCAGAGAATACTCGGCTCGGCCGCCGGAAAGCCCCCGGACGGCGCTGGCGTAGCCGAACATCTCGGCCAGAGCCACCCTGGCCTTGACGGAGCGGAACGTCCCCGTCTGGCCAACCTCGGAAATCATGGCCCGGCGGCCGTTGAGATCATGGATGACGGCGCCGATGAATTCCTCCGGCACTCCCACTTCCAGCGACATCACCGGTTCGTACAGGATGGCGTCGCCTTCCCGCATGGCCTGGCGCAGGGCTGCTTCGGCGGCGGCGGCGGCGGCGAGTTCGGTCAGTTCGCCCTCGCGCGACTTCAACTGAACCACCCGGGCCAGGGTATGGATGACCGGATAGCCTCCCAGCGGACCGGATGCGAAGCCATCCCGGAGGTTGGCCGCCAGCGCCTCCAGGATATCCCTCGGATGCAGTCCTTCCGGCAAGGCTATTTCGCACTTGGCCGCGAGTTCGTCCGGATTCGGGCTCACCGTCAGGGAAACCTCGGCGTAATTCTGCTTGCCGGCGACGGTCTGTTCGAAGGCGCCGGTCCCCACCGCCTCGCGGATCGCCCCCTCCCGGTATGCCACCCGAGGGGCGCCGGTGTTGACCGGGATGTGGTAGTCGCGGGTGATGCGGGCGGTCAGCACCTCCAAATGCAGCTCGCCCATGCCGGAAAGGACAAGTTGCCCGGTTTCCGGATCGATCTTGTGGGCGAAGGTGGGGTCTTCTCTTTCCAGCCGAGAGATGACATCCATCAACTTGTCACGATCATCGTTGGCTTTCGGCTCCATTGCCATGGAGACGACGGTGGCCGGAAATCTGGGCGGCTCCAGTTCCACCAACCGAGCCTCGTCGCACAGGCTGTCCCCGGTGACGGCGAATTTCAGGCCGGAAATGCCCACGATGTCCCCAGGAACCGCCGATTTCAATGGTTCCCGGTGGTTGGCGTGGATGCGCCACAGGCGGGCCACCCGTTCCTTGCGGGAGGTGGCGGCGACGATCAGGCGCATGCCCTCGCTGATCTCTCCGGAATAGACGCGGACGAAAGCCAGCGGCCCGTGGGCGTCGTCGGTTATCTTGAAGACCAGGGCCACCGCCTTGTCCTTGCGTTGGGGGCGGCATTCGATGTCCGCCTTGGCACTGCCTGGTGATCGCCCCAGCACGGGCGGGATATCCCTGGGGTTCGGGAGATAATGCACCACCGCGTCCAAAAGTGGTTGCACGCCTTTGTTGCGCAAGCTAGAACCACATAGCACAGGGACAACCCGACGGGACAGGCAAAGGAGGCGGAGCCCGGCCCGGATTTCATCCGGCGTCAAGGCGCCTTTTTCGAGGAAGATGCCGGTCAGCTCGTCGCTCGCGTCCGCCGCTTTCTCCATGATGTCCTGGGCCAGAACCTCGACATCGCCGGTCAACCCATCTGGGATCGTATGGCTGGTCACGGTTTCGCCCTGGGCGCCGTCGAAGGTGATGTATTGGCGGCCAATCAGATCTATGACGCCGCTAAAACCGTCCTCGCGGCCTACTGGAAGCTGGAGCAGCAGGGGGTTGGCTCCAAGCCGGGAACGTATTTCATTCACCACGTGCTCGGCGTCGGCGCCGGCGCGATCCAGTTTGTTTATGAAGGCGATGCGTGGCGCCTGGTAGCGGTCGGCTTGGCGCCACACCTTTTCGGACTGGGCCTGAACGCCGGCCACACCGCAAAAGACGCAGACGGCGCCATCGAGGATGCGAAGGCTCCGCTCTACCTCGGCGGTGAAATCGACGTGGCCGGGGGTGTCGATGAGGTTTATCCGGCAGTCAAGCCAGGAGAAAGTGGTGACGGCGGAACTGATGGTGATGCCCCGTTCCTGCTCGTCTTGCATGAAGTCCATAACGGCGGTGCCATCATGGACTTCGCCCATGCGGTGCTCCTTGCCTGAATAATAGAGTATCCGCTCGGACGTGGTGGTCTTACCGGCATCAATATGCGCGATGATGCCAATATTCCTAACGCGTCCCAGCGGAGCGCCTTGCGGGTCGCTCATGGGTTGCCGCTGCCTCTTTTTCTTGTTCGGGCCAAAACGGCCGATGCCGACTTATTCAAAGCCATTATAGCCATCGGCCGCACGACGGCAAGCGATATTTTCCGGCAAATGCTTTTTTCCCTTGCCGTCCCATTGGCCGCTGAATAAAAATAATTGCCGGAGATTGACTTGCCGGCGAGATTTTCATAGTATAATCTTTCCGCCTTTGGATGGCGGAGGTTTTTTGTTCGCACATACAAGGAGAACCCATGGCTCACGTCATTTCCGACGCTTGCATCGCCTGCGGTACCTGCAAGGATGCCTGTCCGGTCGGTGCCATCAAGGAAGGCACGCCCTACACCATTGACGCCGGAACCTGCGTTGACTGCGGCGCCTGCGCCGGCGAATGCCCGACCAGCGCCATAGCCCCGGCCTGATCGCCTCCACCGACCAACCTCACCCGGGGTGGACAACGTCTCAATGGTCGCTTAGCGCAGTTGGTAGCGCACTACACTCACATTGTAGGGGTCACTGGTTCGAGTCCAGTAGCGACCACCA
>JAISYD010000183.1 GCA_031270145.1 Planctomycetota bacterium | reverse complement strand
TCCGGACTTGAATTCCGTCAGCGCCTGGCCAAGGGAACGGGCAATGCCGGGCAGGCGCTTGCCGAAAAATTTCCGCTGCGGCACGCTTGTCCCTTTTCCAAAACGCCGTCCGACGACGCCGTGGAATATAGCCATCCCCGTTTGAAAATTATGAAAAACATATTAGAAATTCGTTAAAAAAACCGTCGCAGCCGAAAGGGAATTCGCTCCCCCGGAGGCGGAAACTGCGCCCGGGCAAATCCATAAGCGCGTGGCGGGGTGGGGGGGGGAATGCAGGCAGCGGATCGCCTCGCGGACGCCGGGGAAGCGCCGCCGCTCCAGGAGTCCGGCCGGCAGCGGCTCCTCCAGGTCGTCCAGGCGCGCGGCCAGGGCCCGCTCCATGACCCTGCGCCAAACGGGCTGGGTAAGCCCGCCGGCGCAGGGATAGATCTGGACGATGCGGGCAACGTCCCGGGCGGCCTCCGGTTGCCGGTTGAAAGGGAGTTCGGCGCTCCTCCGGCCGCCCTCCGGGTTTGCAAGTTTCGGCCAAAGCGGGTATAATTGTTGCGTACAGTATAACAGTACGGAAAAGGAACGCCAATAAGAAACTCGCGGGAACCTGGCATGATGGAAGACGGCTCGCCGGCGGCGGGGACGGGAAGGCTGGGCGAGGTGTCCGGGATCGCCTTTCCCCTCGTCATATCGTACGGTACCTTCGCCTGCAAACTTTTCACCGATCGGCTGATGCTGGCCTGGCATTCCGAGACCGCCATCTCCGCCGCCATGTCCGCCGGCATGGGCTACTTCACGCTGGCCAGCCTCTTCATGGGCGTGGCCAATTACGCCAGCGCTTTCGTGGCCCAATATTCCGGGGCGGCGCGGCACGAGCGCATCGGCCTAGCGGTCTGGCAGACGCTGCTGTTCAGCCTGGCGGCCGGACTGGTTCTAAGCCTGGCCGGCCGGGAGCTGGCCCCGCTTTTCCGCGGCATCGGGCATCCGCCGGAACTGGCGCGCGAGGAGGAGGCGTATTTCCTGATCCTCGCCTCCGGATCGGTTTTTTCCCTCATGGGCGCCGGCCTCATGTGCTTCTGGACCGGGCGGGGCAAAACCTGGACCGTGGCCGGGGTGGTATGCGCCGGGCTGGTCCTGAACGCGATTCTCAACTGGGCGCTCATCTTCGGCGCCGCCGGCGGCCCCCGCCTCGACTCGGCGCCCCGCCTCCTTCCGGCTCTCGGGGATTGGCTGAACGCCGCCGCCGCCCGGATCGGCTCCGACCGGCTGGGGACGGCTGGCGCCGCCTTGGCCACCATCGCTTCCGACGCGGCCGTCACATTGATCTTTTTGGCGCTTTTCCTCGGGCGGAACAACCGCCGTGAATTCGGAACCTGGCCGAAAAGGGTTTTCGCCGCCGGCCTGACCCGGCTCATGCTCCGCCACGGCATTGGCAACGGGGCGCAGTTGTTCATGGACACAGGATCCTTTTCCATCTTCGTCATGCTTATGGGCAGGTACGCCGTCGCCGCCGACGGGAGCAACGCCGGGGCCGCCTCGGGGATCGCCATGAGCGTCCATGGGGTCGCCTTCATCCCCATGCTAGGCATTGGCGGCGCCGCCGCCATTCTGGTCGGCCGGGGCGTCGGGGCGGGGGACATCGGGTTCGCCGTCCGATCCGTGCGAAGCGCCAGCCTCCTGATAACCTCCTACATGGGCGGCTTCGCCGCCTGCCTGATCCTCGCTCCCGGCTGGCTGGTGTCCCTGTTCGATCCGGGCGGGAACCTGGGTGCCGGAACCCGGGAGTTGGCCGTGGATTTCGTGCGCCTGGCCGGCCTGTTCACCATTTCGGACGGCGTCTTCATCCTCTACGGCAGCGCCGTCCGGGGCACCGGCGACACCAGGTTCTCCATGTACGCCATGGGGTTCTGCGGTTGGCTCCTTTTCGCCATCCCCTGCCTCGCCGCCCACGCCCTGGGGGCCGGCGCCTATTTCCTCTGGCTGCTGCTGATATTTTACAGCCTGACTTTGGCGTCGCTGTTCCACTGGCGCTACCGCCAGGGCAAATGGAAAAAAATGCGGGTGATCGAAGAGGCGCGGGGCGGGTAGGGCGAGCCGGGACGGCCGACTCCCGGTTCGCCCGACAGCCGCCAACGACAATAGCCAGGTCGTCGGGTTTACGATGCGCTCGGCGGCGGCAAGGCGAGGACGGGCGGGGACGGGCGGGAGCGGGCGGTCAACGGGCGAAGACCAGGGCGTAAACGCGGCTGGCGCCGGCTTGGCGGCAGGCGCGGGCGGAATCGCGGAGGGTGGCGCCGGTGGTCATCACATCGTCGACCAGGAGCGCCCGGCCGCCGGCGATTTCCGGCGAAGCGGCAAAAGCGCCCTGGGCGTTCTCAAATCTGGCGGCGCGAGACAGGGTCGATTGGGGCCGGGTGGGGCGGATCCGGCGCAGAAGATCCCAGCGCAAGGGTATGCCGGTCTCGCGCGAAAGGTGGGCGGCAAGCAGGCGGGATTGATCGAATCCCCGCAACCGGCGGCGGGCGGGATGGAGCGACGCCGGGACAATCCAGTCGATGTCGCCGAAACCGGCGCTCCGGAGGCGCTCGGCCATCAAGCCGGCCATGGGGCGGGCGATTTCCGTCTCGCCCCCGAATTTCAGCGCCAGGACCAGCTTCCGGGCGCCGCGGCGGTAGCGGGCCACGGCGGCGGCGGCGGTAAACCCCAGGTTCTTGCCCCGGCAATGGGAGCAATCCCCGCCCAGCTCCGCGTGCGGCCCGGCCGGGAAGCCGCAGCCCCGGCAGGCGCCGGCCCCTATCCATCCCACTCCGGCGGCGCAATCGGCGCAAAGGAAGGGATTGGCGTGATCCAGGAGCGGCGCCCGGCAACAGCGGCAGCGGGGCGGCGCGAGACAGGATATGACGCCGCCGAACAGGGCGCGGACCAGGTCGCCGGCCCGGCTCCCCGACGTTTTTCCCGCCGCCGCCTCCGGCCGGCGCCGGCGGGGCGGCAAGGAGGAGGCCGGCATGGACATCCCTATTTAAGCCCGGCCGCCCACTTCTCCGCCAGCCCGAACGCCTGGCGGTTCAGCCCGATCAGCTTGGGCTTGCCGGCGAAATTGTCGTCAAGGGCGGCCAGGAAGAACTCGCGCTCCAGGCCGGTGACGCCAAAGGCGGACAGCGCCCCCAGCATCACCGTGTTGGCCGCCCTGAGGTTGCCGGCTTCGCTGGCCAGCGCCCGGGCCGGAACCGCGTGGGCCGCCGCCCCGGCCGGCAATTTCGCCCCCTCGATGGCGTCGTCGTAAAGGATGAGGCCGTCCGGTTTCAAATCCAGGGCGAAGCGCTCCAGGGACGGCCGGTTCAGGGCCACCAGGACGTCGGGCTTGGCCACCACCGGGCTGCCGATGCCGCTTCCGGATATCTGCACCGAGCAGTTGGCGGTGCCGCCCCGCTGTTCCGGCCCGTAGGACGGATACCAGGAGGTGTGGCGGCGGGCCTGGCAGGCGGCATTGGCGAGGATCAGGCCGAGGGACAGGACGCCCTGGCCCCCGAAACCGGAAATTTTCACGCCAATCTGCCGCCAGTCCGGATTTTCCGGCGCGTCCGGCGCCACCTTGTCCAAGCCGTAAAGGCGGTCCAGCGCCTCCTTGTCCCAAACCCTGTCCGGGCGGCGACAGGACGCCGCTTCGGCCGATTTGTCCCGGAACCGGCCGAGGGGAAATTCCCTCTCCATTTCCCGGTTCACGAAGTCGGCTGAGGCTTGGACGCTCTGCCGCAGGTTGGTTGGGCAGTTGGAAAGGACCTCCACGAAGGCGTAGCCCTTGGCGTCGCGCTGGATCTCCAGCGCCTTGAGGATGGCCTGGCGCGCCTTGCGGATATGGGCAATGTCGGAGACCGACACCCGCTCGATATGGATCGGCGCCCGCAGGCGGTCGATCAGCTCGCACATGTGGATAGGGTAGCCGGCGTCGCGGGGGTCCCGGCCGCGGGGGCAGGTGGAGGTCACCTCGCCCTCCATGGTGGTCGGGGCCATCTGGCCGCCGGTCATGCCGTAGACGGTGTTGTTGATGAAGATGACCGCCAGGCGCTCGCCCCGGTTGGCGGCCTGGAGCGTCTCGTTCAGGCCAATGGAGGCCAGATCGCCGTCGCCCTGGTAGGAGACGACCACCGCGTCGTCGCGGCAGCGGGAAACGCCGGTGCCCACCGCCGGCGCCCGGCCGTGCGCCGACTGGATGTTGCCGCAGTTGAAATAATGGTAGGCGAAAACGGCGCAGCCCACCGGGCTGATCAGGATGGTTCGCTCCCGGATGCCTAGTATGTCCATGGCCTCGGCCAAAAGTTTGTGCACCACCCCGTGGCCGCAACCGGGACAATAATGGGTGGCGGTGGGCGCGGCTCCGCCCTTGCGGGTGAACAGCGGAAAGAGCGATTGGGGCCTTCGAAACGCCTTGGCGGTCATGTTGTTCCTTTGCCTTGCTTCCAGAGTCGGTTCGCCGCCTTGGGGCGGGCGGCGGTCATCGGCCCGCCAGCGCCGCCGCCTCGCGGATTTTGGCCAAAATCCCCTCCTCGGTTATGACGTTGCCGCCCATGCGGTTGGCGAGGAGTACGGGACGGGAGCATTGTACCGCCAGCCTGACGTCGTCAATCAACTGGCCGTTGGACATCTCGGCCGCGAGGAAAGCCGGTTTGCCGGGCGCGGCGGCCAGCTTCGCCAGCGGCGCGGAGGGAAAGGGGAAAAGCGTCCTCGGGCGAAAGAGGCCGGCCTTGACCCCGTCGTCCCTGGCCGCGTCCACGCAGGTCCGGGCGATGCGGCTGGTGATGCCGTAGGCGACAACTACCACGGCGGCGTCATCCAGGCGGTATTCCTCCCAGTCGGCCTCGGCCGCCATGGCGGCGTATTTGTCCTGGAGGCGCAGATTGACCTTTTCCATCAGGTCGAAGTCGAGATGGATCGAGGTGATGACGTTGCCGGCGGTTTCCGGGGCGCCGCTCACGGCCCAGGAGGCGTCGATTTTCGGCCGGATCGCCCGTTCGGGGAATTTGAGCGGCTCCACCATCTGCCCCAGCACTCCGTCGGCCAGCACCACCACGGGATTTCGGTACTTGTCGGCCAGATCGAAGGCCCGGCCGGTGAGGTCGCACATTTCCTGCACGTCGCCCGGGGCGAGGACCAGGCAGCGGTAGTTGCCGTGGCCGCCGCCCTTGACCATCTGGTTGTAGTCGGACTGCTCCGGCCCGATATTGCCTAGGCCCGGGCCGCTCCGCATGATGTCGACGATGACGGCCGGCAATTCCGCCCCGGCCAGGTAGGAGATCGCCTCCTGCTTCAAGCTGATGCCGGGGCCGGAGGAGGCGGTCATGGCCCGGTGTCCGGCGGCGGCGGCGCCGAAAAGCATGTTGGCGGCCGCCTCCTCCGATTCGGCTTGGACGAAGCGGCGGCCGAGTTCGGGGAACTTCTCCGACGCCTCCTGGAGTATTTCCGAGGCCGGGGTGATGGGGTAGCCGAAATAACAGTCGCAGCCGGCGTAGAGGGCGCCGGCGACCACCGCGTGATTGCCCTTCATCAATTGCGTCGCCATGGTTTTCCGTTGCCTTCCCTTGCGATTGCCAAAATCCCGGAGAGCCCTCACGCCACCTCGACCGCCAGCGGCTCGGGGCAGGCGTAGTAGCAATTGCCGCAACCCACGCAGCCAGCGCCCCGGTAAACGGCGAATTGGTAGCCCCTGGCGTTGACCGCCTTGCCCATTTCCAGGCATTTCGCCGGGCAGGCGGCCACGCAGCGGCCGCAGCCCTTGCACTCCAGGGAATTGATCCTCACGCAGCCCTTCGCTTGCTTTTCCGGCGTCATGGCTCGATCAATCCTCATCCTTGGCCGCCCGCAAATCGTCCTCGCGGCGGATTTGCACCCGCCGGATCTTGCCGCTGATGGTTTTCGGCAATTCGGAAATGAACTCGACCACGCGCGGATATTTGTACGGCTCGGTGTTTTTCTTGACGTGCTCCTGGATTTCCCGGGTGAGATCCTTGTGGAATTCCGCGATTTCCCGCGGCGACGCCCCATCGGCCGGCCGGTAGTTTTTGGTGGGGACGATGGTCGCCTTGATCACCTGGCCGCGCACCGGATCGGGGACGCCGGTGACGGCGCACTCCAGCACGGCCGGATGCTGCATCAGGGCCGACTCCACCTCGAAGGGGCCGACCCGGTAGCCGGAGGTCTTGATCAGATCGTCGGCCCGGCCCACAAACCAGAGGAAGCCCTCCTCGTCCATCCAGGCCAGGTCGCCGGTGTGATACCAGCCGTCGTGCCAGGTCGCATCGGTCAGTTCGTCGTCGTCGCGGTAGCCCCGGAACAAGCCGGGGGGCGGATTGGCGCGGTCGGCCCGGATGACGATTTCGCCGGTCTCGCCGCGTTCGCAAATGGAGCCGTCGGCGTTCAGTATCCGCATGTCGTAGATGGGCATGGGTTTCCCCATGGAGCCGGGTTTCGGCTCCAGCCAGCGGGTATTGGCGGCCGACACCACGCTTTCGGTCTGCCCGTACGCCTCGCGGAGCTTCAGGCCGGTCTTTTCCAGCCAGCGGTCGTAAACCTCGGGATTAAGCGGCTCGCCGGCCACGCAGCAATAGCGGAGGCTGGAGAAGTCGTGTCCGGCCAGGTTCTCCTTGATCATCATGCGGTAGATGGTGGGTGGGGCGCAGAAGGTGTTCACCCGGTATTTGGCGATTTTCTCCATCATTTCGGAGGCGTTGAAGCAATCGTAGTCGTAGGCGAACACCGGGGCGCCGCACAGCCACTGGCCGTAGATTTTGCCCCAGGCGCATTTGGCCCAGCCGGTGTCGGCCACGGTGTAATGCAGGCCGCCGTCGTAGTTTTCCAGCCAGAATTTGGCGGTGGAGATATGGGCCAGGGGATAGACGTGATCGAATTGGATCATCTTGGGAAAACCGGCGGTGCCGGAGGTGAAGTAAAGCAGCATGTATTCGTGGGCCAGGGTGGCCTCCGGGCTGCCCTTGGGCGGGCGGGGGAAAACCTCCGGCATCTCCCCGGTCAGCCGGTTGAAGTCCTCCCAGCCCTCGACCGGGCCGTCCACCGACAGGATGGCGATGTCCTTGCCGGTTGCGCTTATCGCCTCCTCGATGTTGGCCATCAGCGTCGCCTCGCGGGCGGCCAGGATCATCTTGAAATTCAGCTTTTCCAGGCGGTAGGCCACGTTCTTGGTCTGCATCATGTGGGTGGCCGGAACGGCAATGGCTCCCAGCTTGTGCAGGGCGACAAGGCAGGTCCAGAAATGCCAGCGGCCCTTGAGGCAGAGCATGACGGCGTCGCCCTTGCCGATGCCCCGGCTCTTGAAGAAGTTGGCCGCCTGGTCGGCCCGGCGGCGAAGTTCCCGGAAGTTGAGGATCAGCTCGTCGCCCCGGTCGTTCACCCACACCAGGGCCAGGCGCTCCGGCTCATGCCCGGCGTACCAGTCGACCACGTCGTGGGAGAAATTGAAGTCGTCCGGAATGTCGATGCGGAAATTCGCGGCGAAGTCCTCCTGGGAGGAAAATTCGATTCTGGGGCAGTAGCGTTCGATAAGCGCCATGTTGCATCCTTGTCTGGCAAATAAAAAAATCCGGCCCGGCGGCCGGTGGGTGAAGCGTCCGGCCCGCGGGTCGCTGGTTTAAACGGCGATAATGGCCAGGAATCGGGCCTGGCCGCCAATGGCCTTCATGCCATGCGGCTTGGAGGCGTCGAAAATCACCGAATCGCCGGCGTCGAGGATTTCCTCGTTGTCCTGTACCTTGACGCGCATCCGCCCCTCCAGGATATAATTGAATTCCTGTCCCGGATGGACGTTCTGGGGGATGGGGGCGTCGGACGGCGTCTCCGGCAGGGTGACCAGGAAAGGCTCGAACCTGGCGCCGTGAAAGGAGGCGACGAGGTTTTCGTAATTGTAGCCCCGGCGGCGGTCCACAACCGCGCCCCGGCCCTTCCGGGTCACGGAGAAGACCGACATTTTCGGAACCTCGCCCTTGAGCAACAGCCCAAGATCCACCTTGAGCTTGCCGGCGATCTCGCTGAGAACGGAGGCGGGAATGTCCTCGGCGGCGGATTCATAGGCTTGGTATTGCTCAGGCGTCGCCTGAACGAATCCGGCCATCTCCGCCGCCGATATCCCCATGTCCTCCCGCAGTCCCCGCACCCGCTGGGCTATGTCCCTGGCGCTTTCAGTCATTTCTTCTTTCTCCCGGACCGCCGCCTCGCCCCGGCGCGGACGACGCCCCACAAGGGACCGGGACGCCTTTGGCGTCCCGGTCCGCAAGCTGTCCCGGGCATTATACCGGATGGGCGGCGAAAGGAAAGAAAAAATTCCGATTTTCACGCGGCCGGGACCCGATTTTCACGCGGCCGGGACAAAAGCGCAATCGCCCGGCGCGGCCGGCATGCCGCAATGCCCGGCGAAAGACGGTCTCGTCCGGCCTGGAGCGGGCGGCGTCCAGGCCGGCCCCGGCGCCGCCACTCCTTCGGATGGATAAAGGCGGGCGTTTTCGCCTGGCGGAGCCGACGCGATTCGTCAACCGCTTATAAAGCCAACTGTCGAATTTGGGTTGGCTGTGTCCGCGTAAAGACCGCGCCGAAAAATGCGCAAAAAAAGAAATTTCGCCTTGACAAAATGCTTCGGCGATTTTATAGTATGATGGTATGATCAATATACCTAAATATTGATTGTGATCCCAATACGTAATATCGGCTGTCTAGCCTATCCCAATAACAGCGACGCGATGCGATAACACCCTGATAAGCGTTCACGGATCGAAAAACCGCTTTTCCGGAATTTTAACTTGGGATGCTCGTTTTTTCGGCGGAGTCTCACGGGAGTGGAAAAATGACAAAGAAAACGAGAAAATGCGGCGCCATTGAGGCGATCGGCGGCGCCATCCCGGTCGCCACGAAGGAATTCGCCCGCCGCGCCTATGAATATACCATGAACCCCTGCCGCAATCCGCTCAAGGATATCATGGATCGGTTCGCGACGGTCGATGAAAC
>JAISYD010000071.1 GCA_031270145.1 Planctomycetota bacterium | reverse complement strand
TCCTCAAGCGCACGCAAGTCAATACTATAACTGCTCTTGTACTTCGATGCCGTCTTCCGCATGGCTGGCCTCCAGATAAAATATCCTATACAACTTTATCCGGAAACAACCCCGCGATGACAACAGAAAACCTTAACAAAACTGAGATGCGCCCCATTCACCGGCGCCGGCGCCGACCATCCCGGCTATTTCGAACAGGCCAACGGCGGCACGCTCCACCTTGACGAAATCGGGGACATGCCCCTGGCCATACAGGCCAAAATGCTCCGGGTTCTCGAAAACTCCCGGGTAAGGCCTCTCGGCGGAACCCGGGAGGCGGCGGTCGACGTGCGCGTCGTCGCGTCGACTAACAGGAACCTCGCCCAAATGTCGGCGTCCAACAGCTTCAGAAGCGATCTCTTCTATCGCATAAACGCGCTCGAACTGCGCATCCCTCCCTTGCGCGAGCGTCCCGATGACATTTCTCCGCTTCTCCGCCGCTTTCTTGCCGACCAGCCCGGAGCGGAGGGGAAACGCTTTTCGATGGAGGCGGAAAAACTGCTGCGCGCCTATCATTGGCCCGGCAATGTCCGCGAGTTGAAAAACATCGTCAAGGTCTGCGCGCTTCTTGCCCCGTGCGCCGTCATCGAAACGACCGACTTGCCTTCCGCCGTCCGCGAAGGCAAGTCCCAACCCGGAACGGCGGGGTCGGGCGCTTCGGGGCGTCTTGACGAGAGGGAAAGGAACGCCATCCGCGAGGCGCTCGACGAAGTCGGCGGCAACCGGCGGCAGGCCGCCAGGCGCCTGGGCATCAGCCTGCGATCCCTTTATTACAAACTGGAGCGCTATGGCCTCTCCTGACGCCGATGCCGGATACGGGGTGAAAAACGTCGACTTCTCGTTCGGCAACTACCACGTGCTGCGCGATGTGACATTCTCCGTCGCCCCGGGGGAGATCCACGCCCTTGTCGGCCGCCACAACGAGGGAAAATCCACCTTGTGCGGCATCCTGACCGGCCGGCTGGCCCCGACCGCCGGCGCCGTCACGGCGGGCGGCGCCGACCATGATTCGCTGAACCCCATCCGGGCGCGCCGCCTGGGCATAGCCGGCCTCTCCAGCGCGCCGCGCATCTATCCCGGCCGGACGGTTCTGGAAAATCTCGTCGCCGAGGACGGTTCCTTCTGGCTGGGATGGCTGCCGCTGCGGACCCAGGGGCGCCGCGTCGGCGGTTGGCTGGCGGAGCACGGGCTGTCCCTGCCGCTGAATGCCCGTATGCACGAGATTCCCCGTGAACAGTGGGTCGTGATTGAGACCTTGGCCAAGCTATACAGGCATCCCGGCCTCCTGGTGATGGACGAAGCGATTGAGGAGCTGAAGCAGCCGTGGCTCGGGCGTCTGCTGACGATTCTCAGAAGGCATCTCCGGCGGGGGATGGGGCTGCTCATGGTCACCCACAAAATCGAGGATGCCCTGGCCGTCGCCGATCGGGTGACGGTTATGCGGCGCGGGCAGATAATCGCCACCAACCCCTCTTCCGATCTGGAACGCCTCGGTTTGATCCGCCTCAGTTATGCGCAGTTGGACGACTTCGACGAGCGGTTCGGCAGCCAGGAAAAATTTCAGGAGCTTATGCGGTACACCGAAGCCATGCTGCGCGATCTGCCCAGCGCCGTCATCATTCTCGCCACCAACCGCCACATACGTTTCGTCAACCGTTCCGCCCAGCGCCTTTTCGGCGACGCCTTGCGAAGCGGCGGGGAACTGTTCGGCGCCGACAATCCGGTTTTGCGCCTGACGGTGCTGGAAGCGACGGCTTCAAACCGCGACGCCGAGCTTCACGCTGTCCCCGTCTCGACCGGAAGCGGCCAGATCATCGCCGACGTGCGAATTCGCTCCCTGTACGAAAACAACGCCAAGGTCGGCGCCATCATCACGGTTGACGATGTTTCCATGCGCGAGAACCTGCGCAGCCGCCTGATCCTGTCCGAGCAGCTTTCGTCCATCGGACTGCTCGCCGCCGGCGTCGCCCACGAGGTCAACAACCCGCTGGAAATCATCGGCAACTACCTGAATTATCTTCGGGACGATCCATCCTCGCCCGATGCGGGAGAGGTGATGTCGCATATCGAGGAGGAGGTAGCGCGCATCCAGGAAATAGTGAACACCCTCGTCTCCTCGAGCGACAAGGCGACGACGGGGGAAAAGATCGACGCCATGGCGATGGCGCGCGAGCTGAGCGTTCTTTTGAGCTTCCACGCCGGCTTCAGGCACGTCCGTTTCACCTTCGAGGAGTCGGAGGAACCGGCCCATATCCATATTACCCCCACAGAAATGCGCCAGATCATCCTCAATCTCATGCGCAACTCCATAGACGCGATGGATGGCGACGGTTTGATACGCGTGAGCTGCGGCGTCGAGGATGGCGAGGACGGTTCCTGGATAGTCCTGCGTTTCGCCGATACCGGCCCCGGCATCGGGCTGAGCAATCCCAACGATGTTTTCCTTCCCTTTACGACGTCCAAGAAGGGAAACGGACCGCACCAAGGGCTTGGGCTATATATCGTATACGGCATCGTGAGGAAATACGGAGGCACGATTTCCGTCGCCAACGTTTCCGGCGGCGGTTGCGTCTTCACCCTGCAATTTCCTCGATGAGGAACGCGGCTGGACGAGAAGGAGGGCGCCGGGATGGGCTTCCCGGCGCCGATTGCCTCGGGCTTGCAACGGAGGGGCGGCCGAAGTATAATGACTTTGGGGACATTTGTCACGTCGGTCGCGCCCCATCCGGCGGCTTGCCCTGGACGGCGCGCGGGGAAAACAGCCATGAATGGGACTTCGGCGTCAAGGCGCACCAGCGTAACCATCCGCAACATCCGTCTCACCGCGCTTTTCAAGCCGGAGGACATCGTCGCCCCCGGCGACGCCGCCACCGACCGGGAAGTGATCCGCCGCCTGCTCGAGCATCTGGCCCTGGCCTACGGCATCGGCAACATCAACATCGCCATGGACGAGGTGCTGACCAGCCTCGACAAGGACGACGTCCACGCCTGCCCGGGATTGGCGGTGCTCTACAGCCGGCTGGAAAGGGTGGCCGATCCGCTGATCGCCATGGCCCCGCTGGAAAAAGGCATGACCATCGCCGGCAAAACCGTCCACCTGCTGGTCGTGGTCCTCACCCCGCCGGATATGCCGGGCGCCTACAAGCAGATCCGCCAGGGCATCATCAAGACCTGCGAGGGCGAGGGCGAGGCCGGCCGCATCGCCTCCCTCAAGTCGTCGCTGGCCATTTGGCGGCATTTCGACTCCGGCGGCCACCATCTTCCGGATCACCTCGACGCCAGGCACATCATGGCGCCGGTCGACGTGTTCCTGAACGACCAGGACAGCCTGGCCCGGGCCATCGACCTCTTCCTGGCGCACAAGGCGTCGGAACTGCCGGTGCTCACCCCGGATCGCGAGCTCATCGGCGTGGTCACCACCCGCCAACTGGTCAAGGTCTGCATGCCGGACTACCTGATGTGGTTGGAGGACATGACGCCTTTCCTCAACTTCGAGCCCATCGCCGAAATCATCCGCAACGAATCGTCCACCTGGCTCAGGGAAATCATGATCCACAATTACGCCCATGTGGTCGAGGACTCCCCGGCCATACTGGCCCTGAAGGAAATCGGCCGGCGGGAAACCGACAACGCCTATGTCCTGCGCGGCAGGAAACTGGTGGGCGTCATCAAGCTGCACGAGTTCCTCAGCTCGGTCCTGCGCTGACCCCGGGGACGGGAAAGGGAGAACCGAAATGGAAAACGCCACCTCCGGAAGTTTGACCGGGGCGGCCCGTACGCTCGGGGTCGTCCTCATCACCCTCTCCGCCTCCCTCCTGTCGTTGCGCTACGGCTTCAACTTCGTCCAGACCGTCTCGATGGCGGTGTTCACCCTGGTCATCTCGGCGGCGCTTTTCTTCTGGGAGCACCACCTGCCCGTCGCCTTCGCCGGCATCGCCATCCTCCTGATCTGCGGCATCATGGAGCTGCCCGACATGGTGGCCGAGTCAAAGCTCGACATCATCCTCTTCCTGGTCGCCATGATGATCATCGTCGGCATACTGAAGGATCTGGGGCTGTTCAGCTGGATCATCATAACCGTCATCACCATCCCCGGGATGACGGCCAGGACCTTCGTCATCGTCGCCTGCGCCATCGGGGCCGCCATGTCCTGCATGGCGGACGAGACCACCTCCATCATCTTCATCTCGGCCCTGATCTTCCAGGTCTGCGACACCCTGAACCTGAAGCCCATCTCCTTCGTCATCATGGCGGTCATGGCCATCAACATCGGCTCGGCCGGCACCATGCTCGGCAACCCGGTCGGCATCCTCATCGGCCAGAACGCCGTGCCCCCGCTCTCCTTCAACGACTTCATGATCTGGTCGTTCCCCCTGATGCTGGTCGAATTCACCGCCGTCATGCTTTTCATGCTGTGGAACTTCCGCCGGGAAATCCGGGAAATGGACGTGAGGATCGAGGAGCGCCGGCGCATGGGCCTGGCCCTGGGGCCGATAGTCAAGGTCCCCTACGGCCGGGGTCTGTTCGTGCTGGTCCTGCTGATGTCGCTCCTCTCGCTCCACACCAACATCGAGGACCGCCTGGGCCTGGTCCGCAACACCATGCTCATAACCACGCCGCTCCTCATCGCCGGGCTGCTCATGCTCTGGCGGCGCGGTCACATCCGCAAGCACGTCGAAAGCGACGTGGAGTGGATGACGCTGATTTTCTTCATGATGCTCTTCGTGGTGGCGGGCGCCCTCAAGCGCACCCAGGTGACCGGCCATATCGCCGACGGCTTCGCCGCCGCCTTCCAGGACGCCCCCGATCTGTTGCTGCCGGCCATCCTCGGCATCTCCGCCGTGGGCAGCGCCTTCATCGAAAACATCATTTTCGTCGCCGCCTTCATACCCATCGTGGTGAAGCTGGATCAAACGCCGCTCCTCTGGGCCCTGCTGCACGGCGCCTGCCTGGGCGGCAACATCACCATGATCGGTTCGACCGCCAACATCGCGGCGGTGAGCCTGCTGGAAAAACGCTACTGGACGCGGGTCGATTTCCTGGTCTGGCTGAAAACCGGCCTCATGGTCGGCCTGCTGTCCTTCCTGGTGGCCTGGGGCGGCCTGGCGCTCCTGGCGCCCCACATGCCGATCCGTCCCCCGCCGCCCGCCGCCGGGCGGAAATAAGACTGGCTTGCGGCGGACAATCCCATGGATACAATCGGGGAAACGGAACCGGGACCGGTTCCGCCCTTCGTCGCCGCCAGCAAGGAGCCGCCATGAAAATAGTCGTCGCCCCCAACGCCTTCAAGGACAGCCTCGGCGCCGCCGAGGCGGCCGAGGCCATTTCCCGGGGGATCAAGAGCGTCGCCCCGGAGGCGGCGACCGTCTCCGTCCCCATCGCCGACGGCGGCGACGGGCTGTTCAACGTCTTCCACTCGGCCTTCGGCGGCGAAATCGTCACGCAAACCGTCGCCGGCCCGCTCGGGGAGCCCCGCGAAGCGCAATACCTCCTCATCCCCGAAAGCGGTACGGCGGTGATCGAAATGGCCAGGGCCAGCGGCCTGGCCCTCCTGAAGCCGGAGGAGAGGAACGCCCGGATCGCCACCACCCTGGGCACCGGCGAGTTGATCCGCGCCGCCCTGGCCAGGGGCGCGACCCATATCATAGTCGGCATCGGCGGCAGCGCCACCAACGACGGGGGCGTCGGCTTCGCCTCCGCCCTCGGGGTCGCCTTCACCGACGCGGCCGGGCGGGCCGTCCGGCCCATGGGCGAGGATTTAGGCAAAATCCGCAAAATCGACCTTTCCGGCCGCCAATTCGATCCGGGCAAAATCATCTTCGAGGCGGTCTGCGACGTCGACAACCCGCTTTGCGGCCCGCGCGGGGCGGCGGCGGTCTACGGGCCGCAAAAGGGCGCCTCGCCGGCGGACGTCGAGTTCCTGGACGCCGGCCTGGCCAATCTGGCGGCCCACGTCAAGGAGTATCTCGGGCTTGACCTCGCCGACCGGCCCGGCACCGGGGCGGCCGGCGGCCTGGGCTTCGGCCTCGCCGCCTTCGCCGGCGCCAGTCTCCGCCCCGGGGTGGAGGTGGTGCTGGACATGGTGGGCATCGACAAGGAGTTGGCGGACGCCGATCTCGCCATCACCGCCGAGGGCCGCGTCGACTTCCAGACCGCCTTCGGCAAGGGGCCGGCCGGCGTGGGCGGCCGGGCCAAAAAATTGGGCGTGCCCTGCCTCGCCATCGCCGGCGGGGTGGCCGGCGACATTTCCAACCTGCACGGGATCGGCATCGACGCCTGCTTTTCCCTCTGCCCCGGCCCGATCAGCCTGGAGGAGGCGATGAAAAACGCCGCCCCGCTCCTCGCCGCCGCCGCCGCCCAGGCTTTCCGCGCCTTCCTCGCCGGCCGGAGGAGAGGGAGGGACGCCGGCGGCCGGAGCTAAGGCGGGAGGCGGCCTGGCCAGACGCCGCGGGCTTGACCCCCGCCGGATTTCCAGCGCCATCCGGCATATCCCCCAATCCGCCTTTTCGCCCTGGCCGGCGCGGGACTTCGCGAAATTGCCGTTAAACTCCCGGCCGCCGCCTCACAGCGAAAAGGGCGAAATCTGGCGCTCGGTGAACTTCTGCCGCAGGAAGTTCAACGTCTGCTGGTGGATCTGGCAGACCCGGCTTTCCGACAGCTTGAGGGCCAAGCCGATTTCCTTGAGGTTCAGGTTTTCGTAATAGTAGAGGACCAGCACCCGCTTCTGATCCTCCGACAACCCCCGCAGCGCCACCTCCTTGATCTCGGCCCGGGTCAATTCGGCCAGCGGGTCGGCGGCCTTGGCGTCGGGCAGCATCTCGATGGGGCCGATGTCGTTGTCGTCGTTCTCGTCCCACTTGCGATCCAGGGGGACCATGGACTTGATCTGGCTTTCCCGCAACAGATCCTGGTACTTTTCCCGGTCGAGGCCGAGGTATTCCGCCATTTCCCGGTCATCCGGGGCGCGGCCCAGCCGGTTCTCCAGATCCTCGCGGGCGCGCTTGACCAGGTTGGACTTCTGCCGCAACTGGCGCGACGGCCAGTCCTGGCGGCGCAAATCGTCCACAATCGCCCCGTTGATGCGCCGGTTGCAATAGGTGGAGAATTTTACGCACTCGTCCGGATTGAACTTCTCAATGGCATCGAGCAGCCCGAAGCTGCCGGAGCTGATCAGGTCCTGGACGTCCAGAAAGGCGGGCAGCTTCTTGGAGGCGCGCTCCGCCATGTCGATGACCAGCGGCATGTAATTGGTGATCAGCCTTTCCCTGGCCTCGGCGTCGCGGTTCCCGCGGTAGCGCCGCCAAAGCTCGGCCTCCTCCTCCTCCCCCAAAGGCGCGGGCACGCCGTAATCCTCCCGGTATTCGTTCATGGTTCAACTCCCCTCGCGAATGATTCGCCATGCGCCGCCTTCCCGGGCGGAACGCGCCCCGCCGGGGAACCGCAACCAGTCATTTTTACCATCCCCCGGCGTTTCAGGCAATGGCGCGGCTCCGCCGGCCGGCCGGGGCTGGCCCAGTCATCGCCCGGCGGCGTCCTCCGCCGGTTCCAATCCAGCCTCGGACAGCGCCTGATCGTAGCTTGACTTGGCCCGGAACTTCTTCTCCATGTCGCGACTCCGGGTCTCGGCCAGCGCCTCCTGCACCAGGGCTATCCCCAGCGTGGAGACGAACAGGCCAAGCAGGAAAAACGCCGCCGCCAGATAAATGCCGACCTCCCACGCCGTCTCGGCGCCCATCGGCTCGACATTCCCCCGCTCCGGCAACAGGTAAAAATAAAGCCAGTTGCCGAGGAAAACGGCGACGCCGAGCATGGAAAAGAAACCGGCCATCTTTTTCGCCATCATGCCGTCCGTCCCCCGCATTCGTCATCGACCGGGCCGCCGGGCCGGCCGGCTCCGATTTCCTCCCGGCCCAGGGCCAGGCCGGCCAGCCAGGCGCCGTCGGCCGGCCGAATGGAGGTGGAATAGTCCGGCCCATGGGCGACATAGCTCAGGCCGTCGGCCAAACGGGACGCCGCATTCAGGATATGCCCGTATTCCAGGCATTCGTCGAGCTTGGTCAAGATGACCCGATCGAAGCCGGCGGGACGGAAGCGTTCCGCCAGCCCGGCCAGCGCGTCGTCCGAGGCCAGGCCCGACAGCACCAGATGGGTCTCCCGCACCTCCGCCGCCCGGAGGATTTCCGCCAATTCCCGGATGCCGCCGGCGTCGCGGGGCGAGCGGCCCGAGGTGTCGATAAGGATCAAATCCAGCTTCGACAGGGAGCGCACGGCATCGCGCATTTCGGCCGGGCCGGCGGCGGTGGCCACCGCCAGCCCAAACATCCGCCCCAGGTTGTTGAGCTGCCCGTCGGCCCCGGGCCGGCGCAAGTCCTCGTTCACCACCCCCACCGAGCGCCTGCCCTTGACCCCGAAATGGATGGCCAGCTTGGCCAGGCTGGTGGTCTTGCCCATCCCCGACGGCCCGATCAGCGCCACCACGGCGGGGCCGTCGTCCCGCAGCAGCACCGGCGCCGCCACCGGCACGCGCCTGGCCGCCGCCCGCAGGATGCCGGCCTCCAGCTCGCCGGTCGACCGGAAACCGGCCGCCTGCGCGTCCTCCACTATGGCCCTGGCCAAATCCTCGTCAATGCCCCGCGCGGTCATGTCCCGGTGACTGGCCAGCAGATCGGGCGACACGGCCGGCACCCCGCCCCTGGCCTGAAGCGAAATGAGGGCCCGGATTTCGTCCCACTTGTCGGCGTTTTCCAGGACGCTTTTTTCCAGCGTCTTCCGGAGGGCGTCGAGGCGTCCGGCGATGCCGGCGGCGGCTTCGCCCAGCTCCGGCCGGGGAGCGGCGGCGGCCATCGCCCCCGCAACCTCCGGATTCAGGCGCTCCCGGCCCTCCAGCGCCTTGGCGTAGGTGCGGTGGAGCAGTGGATTGGCCGGCCGCGGCCGAGCCTCCGGGGCGGAGCCGTCCGCCCGATTCGGTTCCATTACCGCCACCTCCAGCTCCACTTCCAGGGCGCCGCCGCCCAGCCGGCCCGAGGTCAGGCGGCTGAACAGGTTTTCCGGCTTGACGTCGCGCCGTTCGACAATGGCGATGTCCCGGCCCAGCTTGCTCTTGGCCTTGCTCATCGCCTCGGCGCAGGTCCGGCCGCGGAAGACATGGGTTTTATTCTGCCGCCTGGCCATGCGCTACGACATCCCCCGACAACCGGCCGACGGAACTCCGCCGGGCCCCCAACGAACCCCGGCTAGCTCAAATCCGCCTTCACCATGCCCAGCGAAACCGGCTCGTACTCCGGCAAAATCTCGTTATACGAAAGCACCGCGAGTATGGGCAGCCGCGCCTGGGTCAGCCGTTTGACCTGGAGCCGCACCTGCGGCGAGGTCAGGAGCAACGGATTGTTGCCGCCCTGCATCTGGCGCTGCACCTCCGCCGATATGGCCTCCACCAGGCGCTGGCTGGCGGCGGGACGGAGGGCAAGATAGGAGCCGCCGTCGGTATGCTCGATGCGCTGCTGGATCTGCTCCTCCAGGCGGGGATCCAGGGTAACCACGTTCAGCTTTCGGCTGCCGGGGGCGGCGTATTCGTTGCAGAGCCAGCGCCGCAGGGCGTTCCGGGCGAACTCGGTGAGGACATCCGGATCCTTGGTGCGCCGGCCCACATCCCCAAGCGCCTCGATGACGGCGCCCAGGTTCCGGATGGACACCTTCTCCCGCAGGAGGTTCTGGAGCACCTTCTGCAACTCGGTGATCGAAAGTACGCTTGGCACCACCTCCTCCACCACGCCGGGCGAATGCTCCTTCAGGGCGTCCAGGAGCTTGCGCACCTCGTCGCGGGTCAGGAGCTCGGCGGCGCGGGAGCGGATGACCTCGGTGAGATGGGTCGCCACCACCGTCTCGGCGTCCGCCACGGTATAGCCGACCCTTTCGGCGTATTCGCGGCTGGCCGGCTGGATCCACACCGCCGGCATGTTGAAGGCCGGCTCCACCGTCGCGTCGCCCTCCAGCTTTTCGCTGGCGGCGCCGGAATCTATGGCCATGAGCCGATCCACCTCGACCGTACCCCTGGCCACCGGGGCGCCCTGGATTTTCACCACGTATTCGTTGGCCTCCAACTGGATGTTGTCGCGGATGCGGATGGGCGGAACGATTATGCCCAATTCCACTGCCAGTTGCTGGCGGATCATCTGCACCCGGGCGAGGAGGCCGCCGCCGCCCGACTGCTGGGCGTCGACCAGGGGCACCACGCCGTAGCCGACTTCCAACTCCATGGCGTCGATCCTCAGAAGGTTTTCGACCTTCTCGGGGGCGGCGGGCTTCGCCCCGTCCTCCCGTTTCATCGCCTCCGCCTTTTCCCGGGACGCCGCCGCCATGGCGGTTTCCGCGCGCCTCGCCCCCAGCCACAGGAGGAAGCAGATGCCTGACACGATAAAAAGCGGGAGCGGCGGAAAGGGCGTGACGCCGACCAGGCCGGACAGGCCCACGACCCCCACCATGACCGCCGCCGCCCCGATGGGCTTGTGCTGGCCGAAGAACTGGCCCAGGATCTCCTCGCCGAATTCGGCCTTGTCGGCGTTCCGGGTGACCAGGAGGCCGGCGCCGACGCTGATCAGCAGGGCCGGGATCTGGGCGGCCAGGCCGTCGCCGATGGTGAGGACGGTGAAGACCTGGGCCGCGTCGACAAACTCCATGCCGTGGATGAAGACGCCGATGACGAAGCCGAACAGGATGTTGATGCCGGTGATGAGGATGCCGGCCACGGTGTCGCCGGAAACGAACTTGGCCGCGCCGTCCATGGCGCCGAAAAAGGCGGCCTGGCGCTGGATTTCCAGCCGCCGGCTGATCGCCTCCTTCTCGTCGATGATGCCGGAGTTGAGGTCGGCGTCGATGGCCATCTGCTTTCCGGGCATGGCGTCGAGGGTGAAGCGGGCCGCCACCTCGGCGATGCGGGTCGAGCCCTTGGTGATGACCATGTATTGGACGATCATAATGATGATGAAGACGGTGATCCCGACCGCCAGGGAACTGAGGTGGTTGATGCCGTCGACGCTGCCGCCGCCGCCCACGAAGGCGCCGAAGGTGGCTATGAGGTGGCCGGCCGCGCCGATGCCCTCCTGGCCCCGGCTGAGGATGAGCCGGGTGGAGGAAATGTTCAGGGACAGGCGGAAAAGCGTCAGCACCAGCAGGGCGGACGGGAAGGTGCTCAAATGCAGCGGCTGCTCGACGAAAATGGTCATCAGGAGCAGGATCAGGGCGAGAAGGATGTTCATCCCGATGGCGATGTCCATAAAGAAGGCCGGAAGGGGCACCAGCATCGCGGCGAGGGCGCAGATCAGGAAGAAGGATATCAGGATGTTCTTGTTGCCGCCCCGGCCAAGGAGTTCGGCGATCCGGCGGCTGGCCTCCTCGAGCCAGGCCGCGCCCCGCCACCGCCTATCCGCCATCCCGCCCGCGCTCATTTACGCCGCCTCCGCCGCCAAATACCGTTTCTTCTTTTCCGCGTCCAGCACCGCGGCGAGGATGCCGGCGACCGCCTCGAAAAGCTCCTCCGGTATCGCCCCGCCCACCTCCACCATTTTATAGAGCTGCCGGGCCAGGGGCGGGTTCTCCCAGGTAGGTACGCCGGCCTGGCGGGCGACCTCGATGATTTTGAACGCCAGCTTGTCCTGGCCCTTCGCCACCACCACCGGCCGCTCCATGCCGGGCTTGTAGGATATGGCCACGGCGAAGTGGGTGGGGTTTTTCACCACCACCTCCGCCTGCGGCACCTCCCCCATCATGCGCTTGATGGCCGCCTCCCGCTGCTTCTGGCGGATTTTCTGCTTGATCTCCGGATTGCCCTCCGACTGCTTGTACTCCTCCTTCACCTCCTGCTTGGTCATCTTGAGGTCCGTGTGGTGCTTGCGTTTCTGGTAATAAAAATCCACGATCCCCAGGGCCAGCAGGATTAGAGCCAGGTTCCGGGCCAGGTTCAGCACCCGATCGACGATGTAGACCAGGTTCCCCTCGGTCTCCATTTCCAGC
>JAISYD010000069.1 GCA_031270145.1 Planctomycetota bacterium | reverse complement strand
AACGCGTCGTGCCGCCGTTCCGGAATGGCCCCGCGCTCCCGCAGCTTGCGCAATCTTGGCATTACGCGCATTATGCCAAAAAAGCGTCCGGAAGGGAAGGATAAAAGCCATTGCCTCCGGCGGCCGGCGGCGATCCCTGAATGGCGGCGGAGATGTTGCTTTCAGCCATTCCGCCGTTCGCGCGCCGATTGCGGGGAAGCGCAAAAGCGCTTGGCGGGGAAACGCGATACGGATATAAATCCTATGTTTAAAGTAAGATAAAGGAAAAATTTTTTTACCAAAAATTTGACTTACGATTAATAGTTAGGTATAATGTTAATAAGCAGCAGTTAGCCATGGCAACCGCTTCAAGGTACGAACAGGAATGGTTGCCGGTTAGTATGGCGGATAGGCAAAAATTGGGGAAACAAAAAACTCGTCCGCACATCGAAAGCTAAAAATCATTAGGGGCTAACCAGCGGAAATTTAACCGGTTGCCAGTCGCTTAGGGGAAATTATGCCCTAGCAAGAAACGTACGAGGCCGCCGAATTATCAATTGTTTCTTGCAAGGGCGTGTTATAAGTCCCATCACCGGAGCCCGCGTCACACGGCCATGGCGGTTGCCTTTGATCTCCATAAGCATGCGAGGTCAAAAACAAGCGCCATGGCTCCCGCCTCGACCGCTAGGCAAAATGCCGGGTTGCGAGATCTCCGTCATTCCTTTCCCGACCCATCTTCCTTTTCCTTCCCGCTTCTGGCCGTCCGAGCCTGGAAATTCAACTTGTCAAGCCGTTCGCGCTCGCGCTCGCGGGAAATCACCTCATTGAATTCCTCGCACCACTCGACGACGAACTGGAAACTTTTCTCCTGCTGCCTTGATTTGAGTTGCGGGACATGGCGTTCGTTCTTCCAGTTGCGGCGGAACAATTCCTCGCGCCGTTTGGCCACCTCCTCCCGCCGTTCAGCCTTCGTCTTCTCCAAGGAAACCCCTTCCGCGCCATTTTGCAAAACGCTCATATCCGACTTCCCCCCGTCAAACGCCCACTTTTCCCTAGCCGGATCCCCATCCAGCCAACCCCGAACCCGACGCGAACGCCAAGCTCCCCAAATATACTGTCACGCCGCCGATCCCTGACTCCGGCAAAATCGCGCCAACCGGCATGGCGAACCCTTCCCTTATTTACGGAAAAAGTTGATTGTTTGCAATCTTTTTTTTGCTTTTTTTTGCCGAGCCGGAAAAATCGGCCGATGCGACGGGGAAAGTTTCCCTCCGCCTAGCCGCAATCCATCTCCACCCGCATCCCGTCGAAGGCCGGGAAGATATCGAAACGCGACAGCCCGAGCAAGAGATCCCGATGGAAAAAATGGTGGGTGAGATGAGTCAAAAGGGTGCGGCGGGGGCGGATTTCCCGGGCCAGCCGCTTCACGCCGGCGATGGAAAGGTGGGTTGGATGGGAACGGCAGCGGACGCAGCTTAGCACCAGGGTCTCCAGGCCGGCCAGAAGCGGACGCGATTCCGCCGGCAGGCTGGAAATATCGGTGAGATAGGCGAGATCCCCCAGACGGTAACCAAGGATGGGCATCTTCCCGTGCATGATGGGTATGGGGGTTATTTCCAGGCCAATGGCCCGGAACCTCCCCTCCGCCGGGCGCAACTCGATTTCCGGAAGGCCGCCGCCGATCTGGATTGGCCGCCAAATATAATTGAAGCGCTCCCGAATAAACCGCAAGGCGTCGGCCGGCCCCCAAACCGGCAGGGTACGATCCCGGAAACATGAATAGGCCCGGACGTCGTCCAGGCCGTTCAGGTGATCCGCGTGGTGATGGGTCAGGAGCGCCGCGTCGAGGCGATTGACGCCGGCCCGGAGGCATTGCAGGCGGAATTCCGGGCCGGTGTCGATTATCAGCCGGCGCCGGCCCCGGGTCACCAGGACGCTGGCCCGAAGGCGCTTGTCCCGGGGATCGGGCGAACGGCACACCCGGCACCGGCAACCGGGAACCGGAACCCCGAGCGAGGTGCCGGTCCCGAGGAACTCCAATTCCGTTTTCAAATTTCCATTATCTCTTTGGCTTTTTCGTCAACTTCCCGGTCGATTTTTTTCTCGTGCTCCTTGAGGATGTCCTGCACCTTGTCCTTTTCCCGCTTCAAGTCGTCCTCGCTTATTTCCTTCCTCTTCTGAGCGTCCTCCAGCAACTTCAGGCCGTCGCGGCGGACATTCCTGACCGTCACCTTGGCGTCCTCGCCCTTCGCCCTCACCTCCTGGACCAATTTCTTCCGGCGATCCTCGGTGAGGGGCGGGAAGATCAGGCGGATGATCTTGCCGTCGTTCTGCGGCGTAACCCCGAGATCCGAAGCCATGAGCGCCTTTTCGATTTCCTTCAGGAGGCCAAGATCGAAAGGCTTCAGCATCAGTTGCCGGGCCTCGGGAACGGAGATGTTGGCGCACTGCCTGACCGGCGTTTGCGCGCCGTAGGCGTTCACCCGGATCCCGTCCAGAAGAGCCGGGGTCGGTCGCCCGGTGCGGGTGAGGCGAAAGTCCTTGCGCAGATGCTCCAGGGCCTTTTCCATGTTGTCCCTGATGGAGGTTATGACGTTGGCGACCGGCATGACGCACTCCTTTCAAAGCAAAACAATGGGATTGGTTCAATCGGGGAACGGCGGGAAGGGTCCGCCCGGAACCGGCCGCCCGCGTCCGGACGGCTCCCTCAGTCCCCCTCCACCGTGGTGCCGATGCCCTGCCCCTTGGCGGCCTTAATGGTATTGCCGGGGATGCGCATGGAAAAGACGACAATCGGCATATGGTTTTCCCGGCACATGGTGAAGGCGGTGGCGTCCATGATGCGCAGGCTTTCCCGGATGGCCTGGGAAAAGGTGAGGCGGTCGTAACGCATGGCGTGCGGGTTTTCCTCCGGATCCGCCGTGTAGACGCCATCGACCTTGGTGGCCTTGAGCACCGCCTTGCAGTCGAGCTCCACCGCCCGGAGGGCGGCGGCGGTGTCGGTGGTGCAATAGGGGTTGCCGGTACCGCCCGCGAGGATCACCACCCGACCCTTTTCCATATGGCGCATGGCCCGGCGGCGGATGTAGGGCTCGGCCAGCTGATCCGCCTGGACGGCGGTGAGGACCCGGGTGGAATAACCCATGGCCTCCACCGCCGATTGCAGGGCCATGGCGTTCATGAGGGTGGCGGTCATGCCCATGTAGTCGGCGGTTGCCCGCTCGATTCCGAGGCTGGCGCTTTCGACCCCGCGCACGAAATTGCCGGCCCCCACCACCACCGCCAATTCAATCCCGGCGGCGCAGACATCGCGGATCTCGCCAGCCGCCATCTGGAGGGCGGCCTTGTCGAAGCCGCGGCCGGATTCGCCCCCCAGGGCCTCTCCGGACATTTTCAGCAATATGCGTTTGTAGGCAGCCAAGCCGTCATCCTTTCTTTTCGTCGCCGTCAACCCCGCCGCCGGCCCCGGGAATTCCGGCCTGGTCCAGGCGGCGGCGCAATTCCGCGAGTTCGGCGGATAGTTTTTCATGCACCAGCCAGGCGTCGCGCCGGCTCCGGAAGCGGGCCGCCAAGCTCCAGAGCAGGGCGGCCAGGGCGGCGGCGGCGGCGCAGAAGGCCATCTCGCGCCTAAGCGTCCAATACAGCTCCAGCGGCCAGAACGGCGCCACGGCCAAGCGGCTCCCCTTGCCGGCGGCGGCCAGGGACAGTTCGGCGTGAGCCAGCAGATCGGCGTCAAGCCGGGCGGAAAAGGCTTCGGCGCCCCGATCGGCCAAATAAAAATACAGGGCGGCGGCGGCGAGCGCGAGAAACGCGAGGAAGGCGAAACCGCCGGAGCGGTTCGCCGCCTTGGCGCCGCCGGCGAGCAGCGCCGCCGCTTCCTCTGCGTCCGTTCCGGCGCCGCCGGGATCGGTTCCGCTAGCCATGGTCCTCGTTTTTACTGACGGCGGCCGCGCCCTGGCCGGAGGAGCCGATGGAGAACTGCCGCCGGAAGGCGCAGGCCAGTTCCATGATGGAGGTCGCGAGTTGCACCGACATGGCGATCGCCTCCTCGGGGTCGGTCTTGTGTTCGCGGCAATGGGCTAGGAAGGCGGTCCGCAAATGCCGGGCGAAATCCGGCACCATGTTGCGGCCGAAGCGGCGCTCCTCCAGGACATACTCCATCCAGCCCGAAATATTGCCGAGGAGGTTCACCTCCAGGAGACGCATTTCCCTTTCCTCGAAGCCGGCGCGGGCCAAGCGGTCGCGCAGGGCGGCGCGGATTATCTCCGGCCCCATGTCAATGCGTCCGCGCTCCCGGAAACGGGCGATCACCCGATCAATGGCTTGATCCAGGCTGGCCGGAGGCGGTTCGGGCCGCAATTTCAATGGTTGGGAAGACATGCTCACCTCCTGAGCGAAAAAACGTGAGTACATAATGCCGGAAAAGCGGCAAAAAGCAAGAGGTTTCCCCTTTCCGGCGCGCGTTTTGCCCGGCGCGCCGGAAAGGGGCGGCCGGACGGGGAGGGACAACTTCCATCCCTAGCCGCCGGCAATCGCCTTCTCCACCATTTCCAACAATTCCGGGAGGGAGTCGATTTCCTGGACCACTCCCAAAACCCAGAGGTTCTTTTTCCAGCCGCTATTGATATCGGCCATTTCGGCGAAAACATTTTTTCCCGCGTCCTTTTCCGTCAGGATGAGCGGCGCTCCGCGCTGATCCGCCGCCGCAATCGCCCGGGCGACATACTCCCGCCCGAAGTCGGCGTGATCGGCGCCAACGAAGGACAGGACGACCTTCGCCCCCAGGCCGGCCAGGGTGGCGTGGAACGCCTCCGGCCTGGCGATGCCGGAAAGGGCCGCCACCTCCCTCCCCCGAAGCGCCTCCAGGGTAAGCTCATCCCCGCCCAACCGATAAAGGCGGATCGGCCGGTGGCGGGCGGCGAAGATCCTGGCCTTCGGCGCCAGGCGGGCCACCTCTCCCCGCAACTCCCGGATGAAAGCGGGATCCCGCTGATCCGAGCGGGTGATGAGCACGACGCCGGCCCTGGCCAGGGCGGCGGGGAACTCCCGCAGCAATCCGCCGGGCAGGCAATTGCCGCCGCCCCAGGGCGAAGTCGCGTCAACAAGCGCCAAGTCCAGGTTGCGCGCCAGGCGGAAATGCTGGAAGCCGTCGTCCAGCAACAAAACGTCCGCGCCGTCCGCCCGGGCCAGCCCGGCCTGGGCCAAGCGATCCTTCCCCGCCCGTACAACGATCCCGGGGCAAAGGCGGCGGTACAACTCCTCCTCGTCCGAGCGGCCGGCCGCGTCCGGGCGATAGCCCCGGAGCAGGATGCCCGGACGTCGGCCGCGGGCGGCCAATTCCCGCGCCAACAGCATCACCGTGGGGGTTTTCCCGGAACCGCCGGCGGTCAGGTTGCCAACGCTCACCAGCGGAAGCGGCGGTCGGACGGAGGCCAGCCAGCCTCGGCGATAGGCGGCGAAACGCAACGCCATGGCGAAGCCGTAAAGCTTGCCCGGCAACCAGAGGCCGGCCCGCAAGGCCGCCCCGAACCGGCCTCCGCCGCCCTCCAGAATCCGTCGCAGGGCGTGCTCGTCCATCTCCGGCCTTAGAAGGGGGCGTAAACCACGGCGATGATTTTGGCCGCCCGCCCGCCCGCGGCATGCAGATGGTGCGGCACGATGGAATCGTAGTAAATCGAATCGCCGGCCGCGACCAGGTACTTGTCCTTGCCGTAGGATATCTCAATCTCGCCGTCGATGACGTAAATGAACTCCTCGCCCTCGTGGGTGGAGAGCGCGGGCTGGCCGTCGTGGACGCCAACCTCGATCAGGAAGGGCTCCATGTGCCGATCCGTCTTGTTGGCGGCCAGGGAGTGGAAATTCAACTCCGCCTTGCCCTCTCCCAGGTTCGAGCCGGTGAAACGCGAAACCGCGTTCATCGCGCCGGCGCTGGTGAGGACAATCGCTTGGCCGGTCTGGTCGTCCAGGAAACTGCCCAGGCGCACTCCGAGAGCGCGGGCTATCTGCAGCAACGGCGTCAGGGACGGCACCAAATCTCCCCGTTCCAGGCTTTCAATCAGCTTGACATTGGCGTTTTTCGTCCCCGGGATGGCGGCGGCGAGATCCTCGACCGTCATCTGCCGGCTTTCCCGGATGCCCTTGATGCGTTGACCGACCACGTTGGCTTTCGACATGCGCCTTCTCCTAATCACGAAAACAAATATACGACAAATTCCCTAGAGCAGCTTTTCCGTCAGGCCGGGACCTGCCAGGATGTGGGCGTGGAGGTGGAAGACGGTCTGTCCAGCGCCGGCGCCGTCATTGACGATCAGCCGGAAATCGCCGACGTTTTCCCGCCGCGCCGCCCGACCGGCCGCAAGGAGCAGGCTGGACAGCAGCCCGGCGTCGGCCTCGCCGCAATCCGCCAGCCGCGCGACATGGCGCTTGGGGACGGCCAGGAAATGGACCGGCGCCGCCGGCTTGATGTCGCGGAACACCAGGTTTTCCCCGTCCTCGTAGACCTTGGCGGCGGGAATCTCCCCCCGAATGATGCGGCAAAACACGCAATCGTCAAGCATCGCCGGCTCCAACGCGAACTAGCTCCGCAAAGAGGCCGCCGTTCCCCGGCGGCCCGACAAACTCAAGCCGCAAATATAGCGGAAAAAAAACTTTCCCGCAAGGGCGATTATGATTCCGGCAAGCATAAAAATAAATTGGAAAAAATTATTTGACATTCAGTTTAAATTTGTTATCATATAATACCGATATGAATAGTTATAGCCAAATTAATGGCGGTTATTCGTCTATTTTGCCTGGAGCATTAAAATGAAAAGCTATTTCAAACGCCTTATGCGGGTTTTCGCCGTCGTCGCGCTGATTCCAACCATCATGGTCAACGCCGGAGACGCGATTGTTTT
>JAISYD010000367.1 GCA_031270145.1 Planctomycetota bacterium | reverse complement strand
CCAGGAGGCCCCGGCCGGCTTAGCCCCGGGACAGGCCACAATCCACGGGCAGCCCATGGCCGCCGCCGCCTTGGTGAAGTCGGACACGTTCCTAAGCACCTTGGCCTCGTTCGCCGGGGTCTGCAGGGTGGACATGCCGACGGCGTTTATGGTATGGGGGACGACCCGGCTCCGGCGCAGCAGTTCGATCAGGCCGGCGATCGAATTCCTTTCCAGGTACCGGTCCAGCTTGTCCTTGCGGATTTCCACCGCCCGGTAGCCGGCCTTGCCCGCCACCTCAATGTCTTCGGCGATGGAACATTTTTCCGTGGTGGCTCCGTTGATGCCGAAAATCATTCGCCCTTCTCCCGTCCGTATCCGGCCGCCGCCAAGCCCCGGGGGCGGGAACGCTCGCGCCCCCGGGGCGGCTTGCGGCCTATTTCACGCTTTCGGGGGTGATGAGGATTAACTGCACGGGAACGACCGCGGGCAGCTTCCCGCCCTTGGCGACGATGTAGCCGGCCTTGGCGCTTTCGTAGCCGAGGCCCCTGGCGTTGCCGTCGATGGAGCCGACGAGAATTCCGTCCTTGATGGCGTTGCGGGCTTCGGAGGTACCGTCGAAACCGATGATCTTGACCTTGGAGCCGACGGCCTGGGCGGCCTGGGCGGCCCCGAGGGCCATCTCGTCGTTCGTCGCGAAGAGGAAGTCCAGGTCGGGGAAGGTGGTGAGCATGTTTTCCATGACCGTCATCCCGAGGGCGCGTTCGGAATTGGCCGGCTGCTGCGAGACGATCTTGATCTTGGGATTGGTCTTGAGTTGATCGATAGAGCCCTGGACCCGATCAATGTGGGTTTGGTGTCCCATGACCCCGGTGATTAGACCCACCTCGCCGCCGGCGGGGAGGTTCTTGACGATGTACTCGCCGGCCAGCTTGCCGCCATCGTAGTTCTTGGAGCCGACATAGGCCTCCTTCTTGGGCCAGTTCGCGTCGGTGTCGAAAATGACCACCGGGATCTTGGCTTCGGCCGCCTTGTCCAGGGTCGGAATCACTTCCTCGGCCCCGCAGGGGGCGATGACCAGGCTGTTGACTCCGCTGATTATCTGATCCTCAATGATTTGGATCTGCTGCTGGACGTTGATTTCCCGGTCCGGGGCCAGGACCGCCAACTCCATGTCCGGGTTTTCCTTGGCGAACTGCTCCGCCCCGCCCTTGACCGTCTGCCACCATTCGCTGTCCATGGCCTTGGCGATTATCGACACCCGGTATTTCTCCCCGGCCGCCGCGAAGCCGCAGACAAAGGCCAGCGTCAAGACCAGCACCATCGCTTTGCGCATAACCCTCCCTTTCTTGCCAAGGCGCCTCTCGGCGCGTATCCTCCCTCCGCCCCGCCTACGGGGGCGGACAAAAACCGCCCGTTCCGCCCGTACCCGCGCACTTCACATCCTCTTCGCCGCCGCCTTGTATTCGGCCGAGCGCCGCAGGACATCGACCCATACCGCCAGCACCACCACCGCCCCGATGATGACCTGCTGCCAGAACGAGGAGACGTTCAGGAGGTTGAGGCCGTTGCGGAGAACGCCCATGATTAGGACGCCGATCATGGTGCCGATGACCGTTCCCTCGCCCCCGAAGAGGGAGGCGCCGCCGATGACCGCGCCGGCGATCGCGTCCAGCTCGGAGCCGAGGCCGGCCAGGGGATAGCCGGAATTGACTCGGCCGGCCAGGACGACGCCGGCCAGGGCGGAGAGGAAGCCGGCGCTGACAAACACCAGGTTCATGACCCGATCGACGTTGACCCCGGACAGCCGCGCCGCCTCGCGGCTGCCGCCTATGGAGTAGACGTAGCGCCCGAAGGGGGTGTGGTTGAGGATGCCGTAATAGACGGCGCAGACGGCGATGACCAGGAGGGCGCAGACCGGAAAGCCGTGGACGTCGGCCGATCCGAGCCAGCGGACCGCCGGCGGCAGGCCGGAAATGGGCATGCCGTCGGTGATTATGAGGGCCAGCCCGCGGGCGATGTTGAGCATGCCGAGGGTGGAGATGAAGGGATGCGGAAGTTTGAGCTTGGTGAGGAGGAGGCCGTTGGCGAATCCCATGCCCGCCCCCACCAGAAGGGTCAGGAGGATCCCCACGACCGAGAACGAAAGGACGGGAATGCCCGAGCGCACCACCAGGTAAGCCATGAAGCACATGGTGAAGCCCTGGATGGACCCCACCGAAAGATCGATCCCGCCGGTGAGGATGGGGAGCAGGACCGCCAGGGCGAGAATGGCGGTGATGGACGATTGCCGGAGGATGTTGAGCAGGTTGGGAATCGTCCGGAATTTATCGGACCAGACGGACAGGATGCCGCACAGCAGGAGCAACCCGATTAGCGAACCGAATTTCCGCAAAAAATCCGAAATTCTCGAATTCATGCCGTTCTCCTCCCCGCCCGGGAAAGCCGCCGGAGACCGTCTCAGATTCCGGCGCGCTCCCCGAGGTACCTTCTCGCCTTCACCGCGTATTCGAAGGGGTTGGCGGCGGCCGGGTCCTGCTCGGCCTCCACCAGCAGCCAGCCCCGGTAGCCGCCCTCGGCGAGAGCCGCGAAAATCGGGGCGAAATCCAGGCCGCCGTCGCCCGGCACGGTGAAGGTTCCCAGGCGCACGCCCTCGAGGAAACTCAACCTTCCCTCCCGCACCCGCCCAATCCGGTCGGGGCGGACGTCCTTGAGGTGGACGTGCCGGACCCGGGGCAAATGCCTCTTCAGCATCTCCAGGGGCGGTTCGCCGGCGTAGGCGAAGTGCCCGGTGTCGAACAGCAGGCCCACCAGTTCCGGATCCGTGGATTCCATGAGCCGATCGGTTTCCGGGCCGGTCTGGACGACCGTCCCCAGGTGGTGATGGTAGACCAGCCTCATCCCCTTGCCGGCGGCGACGGCCCCCAGCCGGTCCAGACCGGCGGCCAGGCGCCTCCAGCCGTCGCCGTCCAGGATCGGCTTCCTCCCGAAGATGGGGGCGTCCGGCCGCCCCTGGATGCTTCCGCCCTGCTCCGACACCCCGATAAGCCCCGCCCCGACGGCCCGGAGGAAATCGCAGGCCTCGACGAACCTCGCCTCGGTCTCCGGGTGGGGCCGGGTGGTCAGGAAGGAACTGAACCAGGCGTTGGCGACTTCCAGCCCCCGGATTTCCAGGGCCCGGCGGAGGACGGCGGGATCGCGGGGATACTTGTTGCCGATTTCGGTCCCGGCGAAGCCGGCCAGGGCCATTTCGCTGACGCACTGCTCGAAGGTGTTCCCCCCGCCCAAATCCGGCAGGTCGTCGTTGGTCCAGGCGATGGGGGCGATGCCCAGCTTGACTTGTCCCGGCGCGAACATGGCCGCCCTTTCCCGATCCGGCCGCCGATCCGGCGGCCGGGCGCTTCAAGCCGGCTTCAATACGCCCGCGCCCTTTTAAGCATTTCCACCTTGTCCCGGTGGGCTTCGCGGCCCCGCTCGCTGTCGGTGACCTCGGCGACCCCGACGTGCCACCAGGCCCCGTAGTCGTGGGTCATGCTCTTGGGGAGCGTCTTGATGTCGATTAGGGTGGCGACCCCGTCCTCGAGGGAAGCCTCGAGCGCGGCCCGGAGTTCGTCCAGGGTGCGGGCGGTGTAGCCCTTGGCGCCGTAGGCGCGGGCCGACATGGCGAAGTCGATGGCCAGGAGATCACCCGCCAGACCCCCGGCGGAATCGCGGCGGCGGAACTCGGTCGCCAGCGACCCCACGCCCTTCCCCATCTGGAGGTTGTTGATGCAGCCGAAGCCGGCGTTGTCGAAAAGCAGGACGTTGATCTTCGCCCCCTCCTGGATGGCGGTGACCAGCTCGGAATGGAGCATCAGGTAGCTGCCGTCCCCGCACAGGGCGTAGACCTCGCGATCCGGGCGGGCCAGTTTCGCCCCGAGGGCGGCGGCGATTTCGTAGCCCATGCAGGAGTAGCCGTATTCCATGTGGTAGGAGTCCCGGGCGTCGGTCTCCCACATCCGCTGGAGATCCCCGGGGAGGCTCCCGGCGGCCCCGACCACGATGGCGTCGGCGGGAATGATCTTCCGGATTAGGGCGAGGGCGGCGGCCTGGTGAATCTCGCCCCCGGTCAATTGGTTGAATTCATCGAGGGTGCGGGGATCGCGAATCGCGACCTCGGGCTCCGCCCCCGGCGAGTGGACGAGGAGGGAGAGGCGCCTCGTTTCCGCCGCCCATTCGGCCTTGGCGGCGGCCGCCTCCCCGGCGAGGCCGGTCCGGTAGCCTTCCAGCCTCGCCCCCAGGCCCTCAATCCCGGCCTTGGCGTCGCCGACCACCGGCAGGGCGTCGAGCTTCAGGGCGTGGAAATTCGAGACGTTGACGGTCACCACCGGGAGGTCCGGCCGGGCGAAGAGGGATTTGGAGGCGGTGGTGAAATCGGTGAACCTGGTGCCGACGCCGATTATCAGGTCGGCCCGCCCCGCCAGCCGGTTGGCGGCGAGGTTGCCGGTGACGCCGATGCCGCCGAGATTGAGGGGGTGGCCGCCAGGGACGGCGCTCTTGCCCGCCTGGGTCTCGGCCAGGGGGATTTCGCGCTCCTCGCAGAACCGGGCGACCGCCCCGCCGGCCTCGGAATAGCGCACCCCGCCGCCGACGACAAGGAGCGGGCGCCGGCTGGCCCGGATCAGATCCGCCGCCGCCGCCAACTCCTCCCCGGCCGGAAGGCGCCGAGGGATGCGGTGGACCCGCTTCCGGAAGAAGTATTCCGGGAAGTCCCACGCCTCGCCCTGGACGTCCTGGGGCAGCGACACGCACACCGCCCCGGCGGCGGCGGGATCGGTGAGGACGCGCATGGCGTTGACCAGGGCGGTCATGAGCGTCTCCGGCCGGGAGACCCGATCCCAATAGCGGCAAACCGCCTTGAAGGCGTCGTTGGTGGTGTAGGCTAGGCTTTCCGGCAATTCGATTTGCTGTAGCACCGGATCGGGCTGGCGGGTGGAGAAGGTGTCGCTGGGGAAAAGAAGCAGGGGGAGGTTGTTGACGGTGGCGGTGGCCGCGGCGGTGATCATGTTCGCCGCCCCCGGCCCGATGGACGATCCGCAGGCGATGATTTTGCGGCGGTTGTTCTGCTTGGCGAAGCCGGTCGCCATGTGCGCCATGCCCTGCTCGTTCCTCCCCATGTAAACCTTGAGCCCGCCCGGGTCCGACTCGAGCGCCTGTCCCACCCCCACCACGAATCCGTGGCCGAAAATGGCGGCGTAGCCCTCGACGAACTTGTTTTCGACGCCGTCGAAGGACACGTACTGGTTGTCGAGAAAACGCACCAGCGCCTGTCCCGTCGTCATCCTGATGGTTGTCGCCATGGGGGTCCGCCTTCCAGAGCAAGCGCTTTCCTCCCCGGCCCCCCGGAGGCGGCGCGGAAGGAAGGCGACATTTTTCGCAACCCGGGAACGCCTATCAAGTCAAGGAGTATAACCGTCCACCCGGCGGATGTCAATCCTTGCCGGGACGGGCGGCTCTTTGTGTCGACTTTTAGAGCGTGTTGTTAAATGCCGGATCGCCCGGGTTATACCGCGTCAAAAGCCGCTTCTCGGATGATTTTTACCCCTGACCGCCGGCCAAAAATCATCCCGCCGGCGACTTTTTCCTTGTCCAACCCGGGGGATCCGGTATTTAACAACACGCTTTTAAAGGAAATCGAGCCAACCACCGCCCGGTTTCCTTAAATTTTAAGCGCTTTTGTTCCAATGGGTTGTTTTTCACCAACCCGACCCAGGCCGGCGACATGGCGGGATACCGGCATCCGGTCATGCGCCGGCCGCACTTCCGCGTTGGCCTCGGTGGTGATTATGGCGAAGGCTCCCGGCCGGCCGATCCGCGCCGGCCCTTCCTCCGCCAGGACTGTAATTCGCCATATATCTCTTTAATCGCAGCATGTTATGGAATTAAAGGTATTTCGAGATACCTGCGAAATGACGGGCTGTAGCGGCTCGAGAACGAACCTCTCGGGATCGGAAGGCCATTTTACCCTGCACCGCAAAAAAACGCGGGAAAAACGCCGCCGTATCCCAAAATGCCGGTGTATCCTGATCACGCGCAAAGCGCAACCTATCGGCGGTTGGTGGCGTAAGCGGTTCGCCGCGTCGACACACTTGCCAAACACACACCGGGATTGACGGTCGTTACGCCGTGACGCGGCATCCCCATCAAAAACCACGCCCCGGACACCTTGCTAAATGCCCAAAAATCCCGGTAAACGTCCGTTACGCGCCGGTGTGCCCTTATGCGCGTCTCACCGCTGATCATTCCTTTCCCGCTTCCGATTTGACCATGACCGAAAATCACGATAGGATATAGGGGTATATGGTATTATATGAAAGGACGGCGATGAAGCAATGCATGGATGTGAACGCGGTCACAAAGCGGCTTAAGCGCATCGAGGGACAAGTGCGGGGAATCATCAAGATGATCGGGGACGACCGCCCGTGCGAGGAAATCCTGACCCAAATCGGTTCGGCAAAGGCGGCGCTGCATAAAACCGGACAAACGGTGCTCGAAGGACATTTGCGGCATTGCGTTCTGAACGGAATCAAGGATGGCGACGGCAATGCCGTGATCAAACGTCTGTCCTCGGCCATCGAGCAATTTTCCCGCATTGGCTGACAAGGGGCCAAGCATGATACGGCGCATTTATGATTCACTCTCGCGGCTGCCCATGACCATGATATCCGGCGTGTTTCTCGCCGTCAGCCTGATCCTGCTGGGCACGAAGACAAAAGTCGCGGTCGATCCCGCATGGGCGTCCATGGTTATTTCCGGACCGCCGTTGGCGGGCATTGCCTTGTACCGCGTCATTTTTGAAAAGCGGATATCCTCCGCCCTGCTCATCACCATCGCCATGACGGCTTCGGTGTATATCGGCGAGGATTCATCGCCGCAAAAATATAACAAGACCCTATCCGTCGATTTCCTTGGCTTTAACCGGCGCCGGCCGGCGGCTTTCGAAGCGCGCCAGCACCTCCCGCATTTCCGGGGTCAGCTTAGCCTTGGCGAAGGAAACCAGATTCTCCGGCGGCATTTGGTAAAACGCCTCGGCGATGC
>JAISYD010000356.1 GCA_031270145.1 Planctomycetota bacterium | reverse complement strand
GGGGCAATTTTTGGAGCCATTCCCATGGCAACGCTTGTGAGTGTTTTTATAAAATCCGTTAGCTTACGACAATCGGAGAGAGAAGTTTAAACAAAAATAAGTAATTGAAATAAGTATTGGCGGCGGGCGCGTCTAGGCCATATCCGGGAAGACGCCGCAAAGGCTTCTACCGCCGATGGCGTCGGATTTGAGCCAAAGCCGCAATTTTCCGGCATCGTACAGCCTGACCGCCGTTTTGGCGTCCGCCGCCTCCCCCAGCGTCCCGGCAAGGATGTCCTCCTCGCCGTCAAAGAAGCCGGCGCGGTAGACGTACCCCTCCCGATCATCCGGGATGGAGGCATAATAGATGCCGGCCTCCAGCAAATCCTGGAAAAAATGGCTGCCGTAGGACAATTCCGGCGAGACCCGGTCGCCGGGGAACGGAACCTCGCACATCGCCGCCATGCCGCTGATTTCGGAGAAGCTGACCGGCACCCCCAGGTCGGGCGAGCGAGTCCCCCAGCGGCCGGGGCCGATCAGCATGATTTTTTTGCCGGCGTCGGCCAGGATCCGGTTGATCCGACCGATCAGCCGCGCCGTCCCGTATTTGCCGCTCAGGTCGAGATCGAGGTATTTCCCGGAATCCACCAGGATGACGTAGTCGATGGGCCAATCGACGCCGCCGCCGAGGCTGGAGCCGGGGAGATCGAAGAACACCCGTTCCGGCGGGATTTCCGGGATATCCAGCGCCGCGCCGCGTCCGCGTATCTGCAGCGGCCGGCATTGCAGGAGATTGATCACATGGCCGCCCGCCTCGGAGAAATTGACGGCGAACTCGATGTCGATCGGATAATCGTAGGCGTCCTGGAGGGTGGAGAGGATTTGCCGCATGTCGCCGATGAAGGATTCGTTCCCGGCCAGGTTTTCGCAGCCGCAATAATAGATGTCCCGGTTCACCCCCCGCTCGCGGCAAGAGGCCTCGGCGGCGTGGTCGCGCTCGCAGAGAAGCGCCCTCAGCCAGGCGGGCCAATGCCTGGCCGCCTCGTCAAGGGGCAGCGTCTCCAGCCGATCCTCCGCCAGGTTGAGGGCGTCCAGGTAGCGCTGGGAGTAACGCGCGCGCTCCTCGGCGCCGGCCACCGGCATGAGGTCGGGGGCGCTGAGCGAGAGGACGCGGGGATAGTCGGACTCCACCCGGTCGACGGCGCGGGTCCCGAGGCCGGCCACCAGCCGCAGCATGCCGGCGGCCGGGTCTATCCGCTCGTTCCAGACGTAGACGTTGTGCGAATGGCCGACGCCGGCGGCCGTGGGCATGAAGAAACCGCCCAACTCCGACCCCGACACCCGCTGGACGAGGATGGCCATCTGCTCGTCCTTGTCGGCCAAATCGCGCTGGCGGCGGTAAACCAGGGCGGAGGGGTCCATCGAACTGGCGTAGACCCGTTTCACCGCGTCCTCGAAGGCGGCGAGGCGGAGCTCCAGGGCGCCGGAATTGACCAGGAAAATCGACGCGTACTTGCCGGCGAAGGCGTTGCCGAAACCGTCCTCCAGGAGGCTGCTGGAGCGGACTATGATGGGGCTTTGCCCGAAGTAGTCGAGCATGCGGCGGAATTGCTCGCGGGTGGCGGAGGGGAAATGGCCGCTCCCGATGCGGCCGCCCAGCTCCTCGGCGGCGGAGAAGAAGCCGGCGGCGGTGCGCTGCTCGATGCGGAGCGTCCACCAGCCGTTTTCGACCAGGAAGGAGTAGAAAACGTCGGCCCCCACATAGAAGGAGTCGTGCGGCTCCAGCCGCTCCCTAAGTTCCGGCAGGCGGTTTTCGATGATTTTGCGGGCGAGCAGCATCCCCGCCGTCTTGCCGCCGACCGAGCCCGAGCCGATCATCCGCTCCTTGATCCGCAGCAGGTCCAGGCAGGAAAAATGCTCGAGAAACAGTTGGCAGATCCGCGAATCGCGGCCGGCCAGCATCAGGATGAGCCGCCGCCGCGTTTCCCGGTCGTCGCCGCCGGAGTCCAGCGCCAGCCGCGCCGCCAGGAAGGTGCGGTCCCAATGGTCGAGGGAGCCGTCCATCGGGGCCAGTCCGCGCTCGTTCAGGATGCCGTGGAAACGGGTGGCCTCGACCGCGTCGATCAGCGGCTTCGCGCTTTGGCCGTCCCGGGACAGGAGGTGCGGCGAAAACATGGTCGGGCTGTAGCGGTTCCAGACCTTGAGCGGCTGGATGTAATAGTCGCCGCCATGGCCGTAAACGTCCAGGAGGAGCTGGGTGGTGTCGCGGATGCGGGCCACGGCGTCGAAGGAGTGGCGGTTCCGGAGGATGGCGAAATAGGCCACGGTGTTGAGATCGAAAAGGTAGGGGCAGGTGACCCGGAAAAAACAGCCCATCATCAGATCGGAGGCCCAGGCGGTCTGGAGCTCGGAAAGGGAGTCGAAAACATAGAAGGCGTCCCGGCCCTCGGCGGTTATGAGCTCGCGGACGCGGGTGGTGAAGGTCTCGAAACCGGCCTCGGGGTCGAAGTTGCGGACGGCCAACTCCGGCCGCGCCTCCAGTATCGGCGGATGCAGGGCGAAGCGGACGTAGTTGACGCGCCGCCCGTCCGCCAGCGCCTGTTCCACGTTGGGAACGGCGAAGTGGCGGTACTGGTCGAGATCGTCAAGCTGCCAAACCACATTGTCGCCCATGCGGATGTGGTCGACCAGGACGTCCAGCCCCGGAAATCCCGAGCGGATTCGCTCAAAAGTCGGCATGGCGCCGTCCGTCGCTTGCCGTCCCGCCCTTGCTCATGATCGTCATCGGGCACTCCTCCACCGGCATTATAGCGCATCCGCCGGCGGCGGACAAGAGCGGGCGAAAAATTCGCGGGATCATTCGCCTCTCCGCCCGACGCCGACGCGAAAGCGCGGGCGGGGCGCGGACGCGGGAACGCGACAGCCACTGGAAAGACCGCCCTTGCCGGCGGCGGAGGAGGAGGCGGGCGTCCGGGTCGGCAGTTTCCCGGCCCACGCCACCTGTCTCTTGGACTTGGACCGAGAGACAGGGTTAATGCGGGAAAATGGGCGATCGGTTGTTTTTATGCGTAGGTCCTGGATTGTTTCGCGCCAGTTTAAAAAAAGGCTTGACTTTTCCATTTCGACCGCTATGCTGGGGCCGTTGCCAATATAGCCCCTCTCGCGGGGGAGCGTTTATTTTTGCGGACCGGTTCCATAATGTGCGCGGGCTTCGGCCCGGGGAGTGACGATGGCAAGCCTCCAGGCCTGCGTCCTTGCCGCCGGCAAGGGAACGAGGATGGGTGGCGATCGCCCGAAAGTACTGTTCGAGGCCAACGGGAAGCCGTTGCTTGAATGGGTGCTTGGCGCACTTTCGGAAGCCGGGGCGGATTTTTGCGTGGTCGTGGTCGGACATCGCAAAGATGAGGTTATCGCCCGGTTGCCGACTGGAGTTCGCTGGGTTGAGCAGTCGCCTCAACTCGGAACCGGGCACGCCGTAAGGTGTGCCCGCGGCGCGTTTCAGGGACGGGAGGCCGACAGCCTGCTGATTGCCTGCGGCGATATGCCGCTAGTGATGTCGGCCACCTACGCCCGGCTGGTCGAGATCCGGCGGCGGGAAAAAGCCGATGCCGTGATGCTCACCGTCGCGGCGGCGCCGGAAAGCCGCTTCGGCCGGGTGATCCGCGATCCTTCCGGCGGGGTGGAGCGGGTGGTGGAATACAAGGACGCCTCTCCAGCCGAACGGGCGGTCGCCGAGGCGAATTCCGGTGTTTTTTGTTTCCGGCCGGCGGCCCTTTGGCCGGCCCTGGAGACGCTGAAAAACGACAATGCCCAGGCCGAATATTATCTCCCCGACGTCCTCGCGCCAATCCGGGCCGGCGGGGGCCGGGTGCTGGCTGTCGCCTCCGGCGCGATCGGGGAGGAACTGGGCGTCAACACCC
>JAISYD010000345.1 GCA_031270145.1 Planctomycetota bacterium | reverse complement strand
CGCTTCCGGCCTCAATGCCGGCGACACCTTCACCGTCGTTTCCGCGACGACGCTGAATGCGGCCGGGCTGGATGGGGCGACCATCAACCAGGGCCGCTACACCTTCAATCTCTCTGTAATCAGTACCAATTTGAGCAGCCTGTTTTCGAGTTTGCAGTCGTTCAGCCAAGCAACAACCAATGCCCTCACCGGAACCTCATGGCACAACGTCAATCTCGTCTCCGGCGCGGCGCATCTGGATTGGCTCGCCGGTCAGCCGGTCGATCCCGCGCTGTGGACGAAAATCGGCAACAATTTCGACGAAAATCTCGCGCTCGGCGGAGCCCAGGCCGCAGCCGGGCTGCAACAAATGTACGGTTCCTATTCGGCCTATGCCAACACCGCCCTTTCCTCCGACGCGGCCCGCTTCCGCAGCCGCTGGCAAGGCCGGAACCGCTCGTTCCTGAATAATAGCATCTTTTCCAACCTCCTCTCCGACGCGGCCGGCGCCGGCTTCGCCTCCGATTCCGGCCTGGCCTCGCCGGCCTACGGCGCGCACGACGCCATCGCCCGCGGCCAGTCCCGCATCTGGGCCGGCGGCTTCGGCGCCTGGGCCAAACAGGACAGGAGAAGCAACCTGTCCGGCTACAAGTACGATTCGCAGGGCGCGGTCCTCGGCTACGAATACACCCTCGGCAACCTCGCACTCGGCGTCGCCGCCGCCTATTCCGCAGGCGACCTCAAGGTAAACGACCTCCGCTACAAGAACGACGCCGACGTCCTCAACCTCGCCATCTACGGCGCGTACATCCACGAATCCGGCTTTTATGCCGAGGGCGGCTTGGGCTACGGCCACGCCTGGAACGACTACAAGGTCAACTCCATCGCCCTGCCGGGCGGCGTCAAGAAGGGCAAATACGGCTCCGACTCGTTCACCGCCGACCTCGAACTCGGCTACATCGCCCGCCTGCCGCGAGACTTCAACCTCATCCCGTCGGTTGGCGTAGAGTACACCCATCTCCGGAACAGTTCCTGGACCGAGGGCGTCAGCAATCCGGCTCTCATCCGCAACCGCTTCGATTCCAGCCACGACAACGGCGCGGACATCCCGCTGGGCCTGCGCTTCAACAAGATGTTCCGCTTCGGCCGCGATGGCGGCTTCATCGTCCCCGAAGTCCGCGCCGCCTTCGTCCGCGTCGCCGACAAGTCGAATCCGTCCATCACGTCCGGTTTCGCCAACGCGCCGGGCGGCTTCAGGCAGTACGGCGCCGATCCCGGCCGCAACCATTGGCGCGTCGGCGCGGGGCTGTCCGGCCGCGTCAACAGCCGCGTCGATTTCCGCGTCGATTACGACTTCGAGGCCCGTTCCGGCTTCAAGGGGCACAACCTGAACGCCTCGGTCGGGTTGTCGTTCTGACGAAGCCCGGACAACTCCCGGCGACAGATACGTATGACAGGACGCGGGGCCTGTTGCTAACACGACCGGCTTGTGGTATACTGTCGCACGGTATCGGGAGGGCCCAAAAATGCCAAATACGGAATACGCCGTCAAATTATACTTGGACGAGGAATCGTCCACATGGGTTGCGACAAGCGAGGACATTCCCGGCTTGGTTCTCGGGAGCGGATCGGTTGATTTACTTATGGAGCGCGTGCGGTTTGCTGCTCCCGAAATAATGGAAATGAACAACATCGACAAGGAAAACTGCACCCTGCATTTTCACTTCGACCGTTACGCGACAGTGTGCCCGTAATGGCCGAATACGAAAAAATCGTCCGGAAAATTCTCTCGTAAAACGGCTGCGCGTTCGTCAGGCGTTAATCCCGGGAATGTCGGCTGGCCTTTGTGTCGACGCGGGCAAAGCCCGCTTTCGACACCCACCGCCGAGAGGGTGCGCTATCGCGCGCAATAAGGAGGAACGCCGGCAAAGGCGGGAACCCATCGCCCGGAGCGAACGGGAAGAACTCCTGGGACAACGTCCGGAATTTTGCGCAAAAATCCAGACGTTATCATGGCGCAAAATCCCTTAAAGGCGCAAGCCGCATATACGGAGGGATCATCCGCGCCAATTCAATACAGCCGCGTAAAAATGCGGCTGCATCAATTCCCACTCCGGAAACGCCTCCACGCCGGGAAGGATGGGCCGGTCCGAAAGCGCGAAAACGCGTTTCCCGAATTGCAAGCCCAAGGCCATTTCGGATATGGTCCCCAAACCCGCCCCGACCGCCAGCATCACATGGGCGGCGCGGGCGATCAGGGCGTTGCGGGCGATGCCGATGCCCGAGGCGATCGGTATGCCCACATGGGGGTTGGCGCTTTTCCAGTCGCCCTCCGGAAGAAGGCCGACGGATATCCCATTTTCCTCGGCCACGCCCCGGCATACCTCCTCCATCACCCCCTGGCGGCCGCCGCAAAGCACAACCAGGCCGACGCCGGCCAATTCGCGCCCCAACCGGTAGGCCCTTTCCCGTTCCAGCGAGTCGGCCTCGCGGGGACCCACGACCGCGATGGGCGGGCGTATCCGCCCGGGACGCTTTTGCAGCCAGGCGACCGCCTCCCGGCCGGAGAGTTTGCTCCAGGAAGGCTCCACGGCGCGCGGGGGCGCCTTGAATGCAATGCTGGCGGAGTCGAAAACATTTCCCCGGACGTCGAGAAGGTTTTCTCCGTCATGGTAAAAACAGGCGGCGGCGGACATATGCTCTCCCAATCGGCCGCGGCGAAGCCGGAAATCAAGCGTTGCCCTTGAAACGCTCGCGGCGGACAGCCACCAGCTCGGCAATCCCCATCATGGCGGCGCATACGAACATCAGCACCAGGGAAATGGCCGCCGCCTGCGGGAAATCGCTCCCGGTGTCGGAAATGCGGCTGTACAGGAGGAGCGGCAGGATATTCACCTGGGTGCCCACCAGAGCCAGGGCGGTGCCGTAGGCGCTAAAGGCGATGGCCGCCACCAGGAAAAACGAGAAGACTATGGTGGGGAACAGCTCGGGCAGGGCGATGTCGAACCAGGCCCGCGCCCGGCCCGCGCCAAGCGAATTGGCGGCGGTCAGCAAAGTCCGGTCAAAATTGCTCACCACCGGCAGCAGCAACAGGACCACGCGGGGAATCAGGTAATAACAGTAGGCCATGGCCAGGCCGACCGGACTGTAGGTGATCTCCGCCACCCATTCCGGCGGGACGCCAAGCCGGGCCAGGAGCTGGGTCACGAACCCGGCCCGGCCGAAGGACAGGATGAAGCCGTAGGCGACGATCAGGCCGGAAAAAGTGAGCGGGAGCGATATGCAGAACATTACCGGCGCCTTAAGCCGCTCCGGCATCCGGGCTAGGCTGAAGGCCACCGGGACGCCGCAAAGCACCGACGCGGCCCCGGCCGTCACCGCCAGCGTCAGACTGCCCTTCAGGCCGCGCCAAAAAAGCGGGTCGCCGATCAGGCGGACAAAGGCGTCCCCCCGGTCCAGGAACGGCTCCACCAGCACCGTCCCCAGCGGCAACACGAAGAACGCCAGCAGCGTCGCGAAGCCCGGGAAGGCCAACAGCGAGACCCACAGCCATTTTTTTTTCGTCATGACGGCTCATTGCCGAGGCGGCGGAGCCAATCCACAATGGCCCAGCCGCGCTGCCATGCCCGCCCCGAAAACCGAAGCGCGAAACCGCCGGCCCCGGGGCGGGCGGTTGCCGCTACTTGCCTCCGAGGACCAGCCTGGTCCAGCCCTCGTCGATAAGGGTTTTGACCTTGGCCGACTTGATTATGTCCAGGGGAACCACCTGGGGGGCGTCCGGCATGTGCCGCCGCATGCCGTCGGGGATATTCACGTCCGGGACCGACGGACGGACAAACCCCTCGACAAACAACTGCTGCCCGGCCGAGGACATCATGAAATTGAGCCACAATTTGCCGGCGTTGGGATTGGGGCCGCCCTTGACCAGGCTCTCGGCGTAGGGGGCGCTGACCGAGGCTTCCCTGGGGATGACGACGGCGCAATCGTCGCCCATGCCGTCGGTTAGCTTGGCCTTGAGTCCGTCGCCCTCGTAGGCAATCCAGACGGGAATCTCGCCCTTGATGAACTTGGCGTAGGGGGTGGTGCCCTCGACGCGCTGGATGTTGCCGGCCCGGTGGAGCTTCGCGAGATACTCGACGCCGGGCAGCGGATCCTCGACCGAGCCGCCGTTGCCGTAGGCGGCGCCGAAGGTCAGCACCTGGCCCTGGCCGGTGGAGCGGGGATCGAGATAGACAATGGAGTTCTTGTATTCCGGCTTCAGAAGATCGGCCCACGAGGCCGGGACGTTCTTGACCAGTTTTTTGTTGACCAGGAAGGCGACGACCAGTTGGTGGCAGATGAACCATTGCTTGTCGCTGTCCCGGAAGGCGGGCGGCAGCTTTTCAAAATTGATCGGGGCCCACGATTCCACCAGCCCCTTGGCCTTGGCGTCGATGGCGGACTGGGCGAAATAGTAGGCGGTGTCGGCCTGGGGCCGGCGGCGGGCCTTTTCGAGCGCCACGACGGTCGCGCCGGAGCCGATGTCGTTGTAAACCAGGCTGATCCCCTCGTAACGCTTCTCAAAGGCCTTGAACAACGCGCCCCAGTTGGCCCAGGTCGGACCGGTGTCGAACGAAACCACCATGCCCTCCGTCAACGCCTTCTCGTAAAGCTCCTGTTCGCCGGGATACAACTCGGGGGCCGGCAATTGGCCGGCGGCGGCGGCGGCGGCGAAAACCAGGCAGACAAGAATTGCCGCGCAAATCCTCTTCATACGCATCTCCTCATCAATGGCCAAACCAAACATGGACGCCACACAAACACAACGACAATGCCCCGGCCGGAACCCGGGATCAACCAGCGTCGCGGGGCAACAGCCGGATGCGCTCCGGGGGGATGCCTATGGAGCGGATATCCCCGCGGCTCGACGTCTCCCCCTGAATCGCCAGGCCATCCCCCGCCCCGTCCGGCACGAACTCGTAGCGGCGCACGGCGCCCAGGAAGGCGTCGAGCCCCAGGCGTCCGGCGATGCGATTGATCCCGTCGTCGGGCGGGTTTATGACCACGTTTTCCGGCCGCACCAGCGCGATCACCTTGTCGCCGGGGAGGCGTCCGGCGGTGTCGCAGGCCAATTCCCGCCAAGCCAGCCGGACGCGGTTGGCGGCCGACACCTCGCCCTCCCACAAATTGGCCTGCCCCACAAAGGCGGCCGCCTTCCGGTTGATCGGCTGGTCGTAAAGCTCGAACGGCGTCCCGCATTGGACGATGCGGCCCCCGTCCATCAGCGCCACCTTGTCGGCCATGGACAGGGCTTCCTCCTGGTCGTGGGTGACATGGAGGGCGGTGATGCCGTGCTCGCGCTGCAAGGCGCGTATTTGCTTGCGCAATTCCACCCGCAGGCCGGCGTCGATGGCGGAGAGCGGTTCGTCGAGCAACAGCACCCTGGGGTTGAACACCAGGGCGCGAGCCAGCGCCACCCGCTGTTGCTGCCCG
>JAISYD010000311.1 GCA_031270145.1 Planctomycetota bacterium | reverse complement strand
AAGGATCCCGACGGCAACGCCATCTTGCGCGACGCCCTCTGCCTGTTCATCGCCTACGAGGACCAGCTGGAGACCAACAGCGGGGTGGACTACAACTACGCCGACATGATGTTCAGCATCTATGTCGCGCCTCAGGTGGAACAGAGGATCAACATCGACACCTCCACCTTCTTCGACCTGACCACCCGGCAATGGTGGGAGCGGGATGAATCCGACGGCCTGACCAACACGGCGTCGCACCCCGCCCTGGCCGTCAACCGCGATCCCGCCACCAAGGGCTCGGAAGACTTGTTGGCGGACAATTTCACCCGCTTGGGGTACACCCCGAAAGGCGAATACGAGGATCGGATATACACCAAGGTCGACACCGGCGACGACGAGAGGAAGTTCGGCGATTTGTTGCGGGCCGAGTTCGAGCAGGACGATAACGGAACGGGTTCGACCGGGGTGCTGATTCCGGCCAGAGACGAGAACGATGTCGTAATCGCCGGCAGACCCTACTACTATTCCGACGGCGATCTGCAGGACTACATCATTCACCGCTGGAACAACGCCGACCCGAAACCCGAGCGGCCCATCAGCGCCTCCGTCGCCTTGGCCGAGATTAAGGGCAAAAACCCCGGTTTCATCCTCAAGCCCATCACGGAGCGCTGGGAGGCGGATCATGTCGAGCGGCCGATTCTGACCGGAGACAAGGACAATTCCTCCCTCATGGTGACGGACAGGGATCTTACGCTCAGGAAAATCGTGGCCAACATCATCGGCTACAAGTACCAGGCCGTGCCGACGCTTAAGACCGACGACTACACGCCTCTCACCAACGGCGAGATCGTCTTCGGCGGCGACGACAATTACCCGGCCCCGACCCCGAGCCGGCTTGGCTTCCTGGCCGGCGAGTATCTCCACAACCCCGATCCGCAGGTGGACGGGGACGGCTTGGCGGGCGCGGCGGCCGGCGGAATGGTCCCCTTCGGGAGCAGGACGGTGAAGCGGCCGGACGACAGGCAAACGCCGGTTCTGCCGATCTTGTCTGAAATCCAGAACGATCCCGCCTATCCGTATGTCTACCCGTTCCGCAATCCGCACAACAGCGAAACGCCGGTAACCGAAACGCCGATCCGCCAGTTCCTGCGCGCCGATCCGGTCGAGGCGGTGGCGCTCTGCTACGCGGATTACTACAAATATGTCCCCGAGGCCAAGGCCGAGGTGCGCAAGCTTTACGGCATGAAGGACGAGCGCTATTCCATCGGCTTCCGCCGTTCCGGCGACACCCCCAGGGTTGCGGCCAAGTTCGCCCAGGATCATTATGAGTTGGTGGTCCTCGGCGTCCCGGGGTTCAACCCCTTCCGCACTACCCAAACCGCCGACGGCAGGACCTATATCGCCTCGGAGAGGAATGGCAGCCGCGCAGCCCCGGTTTCGGATCCGGTCTACAATTTTGAATACAAGTACTCGGGCGACGACGGCTTGGTTCCCGATTTTGTCTTCGACAAGCCGATCGACGGAGCCGGCGTCATGATCGTCAACGGGAACCTGGTGGTGACCGACGATTTCGCCTACCACGGGCTCCTGGTGGTCTTGGGCGACGTGATCATCCGGCCGACCCTGAAGTTCGACCAGCTTGTCTACGGCAAGGACGGCAACCCCATCGACGCCTACGCCTACGACAATTACAGGGACTCCGAGAACAATCCGATCGAGATTTCGGTCAAGGAGTACGAAAACGAGCCCGGCCATTGGTACTATGATTTGAAGAACGCGAGCACCGGAAGCGTCACTCGCACCGACGTCGAGCTTGGCGAGGACGGCAGGCGGATCAAGGATGCGGCCGGCAACGACATCCAGGTGCAGCCCAAGCGGAAAAACCTCTACCGCGGCCGGTTGACCATTCAGGGCGCGATTATGGTTAAAGGCAAGCTCGTTACCGAGAAGACTCCGAATCGGATGTATTACAACTACGGCTTGGAGACGGAGAAGGAAGAGGCGGATCCGGGCTATGTTCACGGCGAGTTCTACTGCTATGCCAGCGACGCCGCCTGGAAGATGATTGACGACATCGCCCCCGGCGTCTCGCCGGCCGTGGAGGTGATGTCTTGGACCAACAGCGACGATCATTACCTGGTGAATGCCGCTTCCAAGTTGTGGGACTAGTAAACGGCGGCGCGGAAACGGCGGCGGAAATGGAGCCGGCCGGGAAAATGGAGCGAACCATGCGGAGACGCGATGGATTCACCCTGCTGGAAATCATGATCGTCTGCGCCATCATGGGATCCTTGTTCATGATAGCCGGTTCCGCCATCGTGACGGTGGTGCGGGCATCCCGGCAGGACGCCGCCCTTATGGAAATGGATCAAGAGGCGAATCAGGCCCTGGGGACGCTTAACCGCGTCCTCAGGCGCTCGATTCTGCCGGTTTCTCTTCCGGATCACCCGTCCGGCATGTTGTCCCACATGGGGCCCGAGTTCGCCGCAAACGGCGATGCCTGGCGCCAGATACTGGAAAGCGGTTCGACCATCCTGCCCTATGTCTCGCCGGTGGATTGGGATGGGGACGAAGATGTCATGGATCAATACGGCAACCCCGAATTGGGCGTGGTCATGCCGACCGGCCGGGCGGTGCCGGCGGTGCCGCCGTCCGAACTGGCTGAGATAAAGGCCGGAATAAAAGAAAAGCCGGACGCATTCTGTCCCGGCATCGCCCAGGTGAATCCGTCGTCGCAGTTAGGGCTGTCCGCCTCCGGCGACGTCAATCTGGACACGCCGGCCATGGCCGCGGATTTTCTTTTCCCGAATCATGGGGCCCAGCCAATTTACGGCGTGGTGCGCTTCGTCCCCTACCGGGAGAACGGCGAGCCGCTGATATTGCTTGAATCCGGGTTGGGCCAGGATTTCAACGAAGACGGCGATCTCACCGATCGCTTCGCCTTGGGGCACTTGGAGTTGAACTGGCCGAACGGGGCTGTGCCCAACATCGGCCCCGCCGCCATTACCCAATACATCGGCAGCGATTCCATGCTGCTTCAGATCAACCGGAACGAGGATTCCCACAACGCGGTTTTCCGATTGGGCAACTTCAGTTCGACCGCGGCCGGCGCCGGCCTTTCCATCAAGACGCACCTGCTGTTGTGCAATTATCTGAAACAACGGGACAGCTGGATCTTCGGCGGCAAGATGCCGTTCCTGACCCGGACCTTCCAGACGGTAATCAAGCTGCGGCTCATGTCGATACGATAAGGGAGCGGACGCGGGCCTTAAGCCGCGACCTCCCCCGTCCGTCGCCCCGGTCCCGTCGGGCGACGAAGAGCGAATCCGCATTCCAGGCTAGGCCGGAAATATGTTTCCGGACCCCCTCCTTCTTATCCGCCGGCAAAAAATTCCGCAAAAATCCACCTAACCGGAAAAATAGCTTGACTTTTTCTTTTTATATACTATTATTCCTATAATATAACTATAAATTAAGTGGCAAGCATGGCGCGAATGAGAAAAAAGCCTGAGATCAATTTCTGTTTGCGGTGAAATGGACAAGGGTTGCGATGAAACAAGCAATCCGCCGCGCCGCCGGAGAGACACCCTTAAAGGAATGGAG
>JAISYD010000306.1 GCA_031270145.1 Planctomycetota bacterium | reverse complement strand
CCCTGGGTCCCCAGCAGCAAATCGATGTCGCGGGCCGCCGCTTGATTGTCGGCGTCGAAATAAACCCGCGCATCGGCGAGATCCTCGACCTCGTTTTCCAGATAGGCCATCACCGGCAGGCTGGGCGCCTGATCCCGCGTCTCCAGCATTTCCAGCAGGGAATCGTCGGTCACGGTCAGACCCACCACCGCCTCGACCGGCCGGCCGCTTTCGTCCTTGGCCTCCACTTTCAGACGCACCTTGCCGCCGGGGACGGGGGAAACGCCGGCCGGCCCGGCCTCAACGGCCAGGCCCAGTTTAAGCGAGAATTTCGGGCGGCGGAACAGCAACCGCTCGGCCAGCGGCAGGCCGGATCGGCTCCACACGGTGGCGATCAACACACCTTCGGCATCGCCGGCTTCCAGTTCGATCCGGTTTTCCCCGCCGGCCAGGGGGGCGGAGGCCAGTTGTTTTTCGCGCTGGTGCAGGGTGACGCGCGCCGCCCCGCTGTCCGGGGTGGCCTGTACGATCAACCGAATCGGTTCGTCGAAGGCGTAGGCATCCCTTTCGGCGCACAGGATCGCCCCCGAGCTCCGGACCGGAGGCAGCCGGAAAAGCCGCGCCATGCCGGCCGGCCGGGAAAGGGACAAGGCGTAGGACTGGTCGGCGGCGGGAGCGAGGGAGTCGATCCGGCCCCTGCCCTCGTGGACGGTGGTCAAGACGGCCACGGCGCCGGGCAACGGCTTGCCTTCGGCGTCGACGCGGATGATCTCGCCCTCAATGTCGGCCGGTTTGCCGTCCGGGCGCCGGGCTTGCAGATAGATCCGGCCCGGCAACCCCGCCACCAGTTCCCCGCCCTCCGGATAAAAGGCGATGTCCAGATTTTGCAGCAGGATGGGAATTGTCTTGCTGACCGTCTCCAGCACGCCGCCGTCTTCGATCAGGAATGCCAGGGAGCCTTCGCCCCTCTCCAGGTCTTCGGGCAGGGCGAAGGAGACGCGGCAGCCGCCTTCGGAATCGACGGAAAGGTTTTCCAGCCGCGCGGCCTCCCGGCCGTCCAGGCGGGCGATTGCCGTCACCCGCGCCCCAACCGGGACGCCGCCCTCCGCCCGGGCGATCCTCGCCACCGCCGTGACCGTTTCGCCAGGACCGTAGCCCTCGCGGAGAAATTCGATTTGCGACCTCAGGCGCGGCGGCGCATAGGCGCGAATTTCGAAGCGGCGCCGGGCCGGCGCGGCGCCTAGCGCCTTTACCACGGCTTCGTAGCGGCCGCCCGCCAGGCCGGCGGGTATTTTCCAGGCGAAGCCGGCGGAACTGTCGAGGATTGGCGCAAAGAAACTGGCGATCTCGTCGCCCCTGGGTCCGTGAAGAATCAACTGGGCCGATCCCATCCCGTTTTCCCGAATCGGGAAAAAGGTGTCGGCGGCCAGAACTACGGCGCGGGCATAAAGCGTTTCCCCCGGCCGATAGAGCGGTTTGTCGGTGGACAGGAAAGCCAATGGCCGGTCTTTGCCGCCCAGCCGCTCGGGAGCCAGTACGGAAAGCCGCCCAGCGCCCAATCCCGCCTCGCCGCCTTGGCCGGGGACGGCAAGGACGCCCGGCAAGATTCCTGCCAGGGCCAGAATGATCGCCAGCCAGAACCGCCCCCCCAATCGCGCCCACCTGTCCGATACGCCGTCCATAACCGTCCTCCTTATTTTCCGCTTCTTTAATAGCATGGAAACGCCGATTCCGCAAAGCAATTCTTGGAGCTCGCGCTCCGGCCAGAGTTGCCCGCCGCCGCTTTCGGACGAAATTGCGGAGCCGGGCGGCTTGGCGGACGATGGTACCACAGGTCCGTTTTTCGCGGCGCCGGCTTTTTTCTTGAAAGAAAACCGGAAAAACCGGCAATTGCGTTCTGAGTCGGAATCCCAACTCCAGGGGAGAAGGCGGCATGAACAGGGAAGACGAGGATCCAGGCGGAGGCGCGGCCGCCGACCCGGAAAGACGGGAGTTCCTCCTATTGGCCGCCGCCGGGGTCATCGCTCTGGCAATTCCAGGCTGTGGACAGCCTTACGCCTATTCGCCGCCTGAAAAAGCCAAAATACTGCGCCCCAACCTCCACCACTCCGTCTACACCTCTCCGAGCATCGGTTCGGAACCGGCCGCCAACGTCGTTCCGGTTCAGTTGCAATCGGCACCGGTTCCGGTCCAATCGCATTATCCACTAGCCGGCGGCCTGACCGCCCTGTCCCGCAATTCCTGGGGCGCCGCGCCCGCCGATCCGAAAAAAATGCAGGCCATGGACGGAGTGACGCGGATAACCATCCATCACGAAGGCAGCGCCAAGCCGAACAACGACAGCGCCCCGGCTCAGGCCGCCGCCACCATCAGGCTGATCCAGGGCCAGCACCGGAAGCGCATGGGGGCCGGCGACATCGGCTACCATTTCATCATCGACCGCGCCGGCACGATCTGGCAGGGCCGCGACTGGCGCTTCCAAGGCGCCCACACCTCCGGCGCCAACCCCCACAACATCGGGGTGATGCTTTTGGGAAACTTCGATATCCAGCAGCCCAGCCAGCCGCAAACCGCCTCATTGCATCGTCTGACCGCCTCGCTGGCCCGCAAATACGGCCTGAACCCCGCCGCCGCCCTTTTCGGCCACAGCGATTTCGGCGCCACCCAGTGCCCGGGCCGAAACCTGAAGCCGCAAGTGACGGCGATGCGCCGCTTCCTCAGGGTTTAGCCGCCGCCGCGGCATTGGAGGCGGGCGCGTCCAGCCGTTTGCCCTTCGCACCACAGCACGCGCCTTTTATGGCATACGGCGGTTTCCGCCAAGCGCTTAACCCGGCACGAAAGCCGCTCGCTCAAGCCGGGCAAGACGGCGGCGAGTGAATCCGCGGCGTTTGCTTGCGCAATTCCACCCGCAGGCCGGCGTCGATGGCGGAGAGCGGTTCGTCGAGCAACAGCACCCTGGGGTTGAACACCAGGGCGCGAGCCAGCGCCACCCGCTGTTGCTGCCCG
>JAISYD010000364.1 GCA_031270145.1 Planctomycetota bacterium | reverse complement strand
CCCGCAGGTAGGTCGGCAGCATGTAGCTCAGCACCTGTCGCCAGTGGTCGCTTTCGCCGCCCGACAGTCCGGCGAGCAAAAAAACGAAGGGAAGCGCCACGCCGATCAGGACCAATCGGCGCAGCGCCGCCCATCCGCTCAAAAACGGCGTTTTTCCGGCCCGGCGGGACACCCTATTTCCAGCCGACCTTGCTGAATATCCTTACCGCCTCCGGGTTCTCGTCCCCCAGCCGGTTGAAGTCGATCCGCTGGGTTTTGAAGTCCCCCCAGCTTTCCAGGAGCTCGTGCTTCCGGGCCTTGGGATTGACGGGGAATTCGTAGTTGCCGGCCGAAAACCCTTCCTGGGCGGGAACGTCCAGGAGGAATTCGATGAACCTGACCGCGTTGTCGCGATTTTTGGCGTGCTTGACGAGGCCGACGCCGCTTATGTTGACATGGACGCCGTCGCCCGCCTGATCGGGGAAGAAAAGGCCGGTGTTTCGCGCGACCTTGACCTCCTCGGGATCCTTTGAATTGAGCATCTGGCCGATATAATAGGTGTTCATCAACGCCAGGTCGCCCTTGCCGGCGGCGATCGCCTTGGCCTGGTCGCGGTCGTTGCCCTGGGGGTCCCGGGCCAGGTTGGCCGCGATGCCCGCCGCCCACCGTTCCGCCTTTTCCGCTCCGTCAAGAATGATTAGCGAGGCGAGAAGCGATTGATCATAGAGTCCGGCGGAGGACCGGACCAGGATTTTCCCCTTCCATTCGGGATCCGCGAGCGCGGCATAGGTGGAAAGCGCCGACGGATTCACCCGCTCCTTCGAGTAGACTATGATGCGGCAGCGGGTGGTCAGGCCAAGCCAGTGGTACTCGGGGTCGCGGAGATGGGACGGGACGCGTTCGTCGACGGCGGGGGTCCGAACGGGTTGAAGGACGCCGGACTTTTTGGCGGCGCCGAGAATGCCGCCGTCGACCGTTATGAACAGGTCCGCCCGGGTGCTCTCGCCTTCCCGTTTGATGCGTTCAATCAGTTCCGGGGCGTTGCCGCTGATCGCGTTGACGGTGATGCCGGTGGCCTTCTTGAACTCCTCGTACAACTGCTTGTCCGACTCGTAGTGGCGTGCGGTGAAAACATTCACCTCGCCTTCCCCGGCGGAAACGCGGAATACGCCAAGCAGCATGACGACCAGCGCACACAAGATGGGATTTCTCATAGCCTCTCCTTTTTCGCGGCGCCGGGACCGGCTTGCGGCTAGGTTGCCCGGCTGTTCACCATGACGCTTGCATATACAACCGACAATTGCGACAACGGCAAATCCGTCGGCAAAAACTACGAGGCGCAATAATAGCAAATATTGTTTTGTAAGTCAAACTTAAAATTGGCGAACATCCGCCGATAAGCCTGCAAATCCTTCTTCACGCTCTCCCCGGAATGCCGCGGCGGCGTGTTCTGGATGCGCTTCAGGCCGGTGTTTCGCTGCGCGAGCAATCGCGCCTTCACGGGGAAAGGCACTCCCGGCGTCGGCAAGAGCGAAGTCTCCCGCTTGTGGGTCGAGGAGGGCGGGAAAGTGTTCGGGATGTTCCGGGAGCGGAGCATCGGGCGGGCGGACTGGCTGGCGCCAATGCTCGACGGTGTGGCTCTGGAGCGTGACCTGGTTGCGGTTGTGGCGTTGGGGGCGGCGGAGGACGGGACGAAGACGCTTCCGGATTTCGAGCTTGGCGCGTCGGAGAACGAGGATGTGGCCAAGGCGCTTCTGGAGCGGTAAGCCGCCGGGGGTTCGCGGCGGTGGAAGACTGCCGCCTTCCGGCGGTGCTTGATGGAGCGCCAGCGGCGTCCCGGCGGTCCCCAACCGGATTTGAATTGCGGCGGCTTGACGGGGAGGGCGCGACGGCTTACACTTGCCGGACGGCGGTTGAATCGAGGGAGGCAGCATGAGCAAGATGTATACCGGCGCCGGCCGGGTGTTCCAGGAGATTTCGCCCCTTCCCATGGACGAGGAGGGGCTGGCCGACATCAGGCGGAGGGTGAAGCTCCAGCCGAAGTTCCTCGGCGAGCCCCTGGTGGTGATAGCGGAGGCCGAGGACTTCCCCGCCGTCAGCCGGCCGGGCGACGACACCATGATCGCCATCGATTCCATAGGCCGCTGCGCCGCCATCTCCATCAGCATGGGCGCCGCCGACATCGGGCAGCAGACCTCGACCCTGCTCCTGGCCGCCAACCTGGCCTCCCTCACCGGCGAGGAGCTCGGCCGCATCGCCAGGAACTTCATCGACCGCCCGGCGAACGAGCCGTTGCGGCGGCTGTGGGAGGACATGGACGTCGAGATGTCGGACGACTCGGTGGAGCTCGCCAGCCTCCTGGCCGCCGCCTTCGAGCGCGACGCTGAGGACTTCTTTTCCCTGATCAACAACTCCCAGCGCATGATCATCGCGGCCGAGGCCTTCGCCCCCCGCCTCTCGGGGATCATCGAATGGATGAACAGCCGCGGCGTGAACTCGATAGGGCTCCGGTACCGCAAATTCATCGTCGGCGGCCAGGACGTTTTCTTCGCCGAGCAGATGGTGCCGAGGCTGGATCCGAGCTCCGAGTCGCCGTCGGCCGGCCGGAAGCCGTCCTCCGAGGCGGCGGAACCCTGGCGGATCAAGGGCAAGGCCTTCTACGCCGAAAGGCTCAACCCCCGCCTGGCCTCGACGCTCGACGAGATGCTGACCGCCACCAGGAAATCCACCTTTACCGTCAATTGGCACAACAAATATTATTTCTGGGTCCGCGGCCCCCGCCGCAATCTCCGCATCCGGGTTTACAGCCGCGACCGCCTGGAGATCGGCTTTTACAACTCCGCCCCGGCGGCGGTGACGGATTTCCTGGAGCCCTACGGCATGGGCGGCGTGGAGGTGATCTCGGTCGGCGGCTATTCCGACTCGCCCTTTGTGGCCTTTGGGCCGGAAATGCGGCTGGACGAGCGCTGGATCGCCATGTTGAACGATTGGCTCTCCGGGGCCAACCCAGGCAAGACCAAGGTTGAAGCGGCCAAATAGGCCGGCTGAAAGGAGGAAGGACATGGGAAACCAGGCGCCAGCCCGGGCGGCCATCCTGTTGGCTGACGGGTTTGAGGAAATCGAGGCCGCCACCCCGGCGGACGTCCTGCGCCGGGCCGGCGTGGAGACGGTTTTGGTCGGCGTTTCCGGACTGCGGGCCAAGGGGTCGCGCGGCGTCGTCTACGCGGCCGACGCGGAATTGGCGGAGCTCCGGGGCGATTTCAGCCTGGCGGTCATCCCCGGCGGCATGCCGGGCGCCAGGAATATCGCCGACTCGGCGGCGGCCCGGGCGCTGGTTGAAAAAATCCAGGGCCGGGGCGGAATCGTCGCCGCCATTTGCGCCGCCCCGGCCGTGGCCCTGGCCGCTTGGGGGCTGCTTTCAGGCAAAAAAGCCACCTGCTATCCCGGCATGGAGGGGATGTTTCCCCCCGACGCGGAGTTCTCCCCGGAACGGGTGGTGGTGGACGGGAAACTCGTCACCAGCCGGGGGCCGGGGACGGCCCTGGAATTTTCCCTCCGGCTGGCGGGGCTGATGGCCGGCGACGGGATCGCCGCCCGGCTGGCCGGGGAAATGCTGGCGTGAGCCGGGGCGACCGGCGCAGGGGAAGGATTGGGGCAAAGCATGGATGAGCATCTGGCCGCCCTCCGCGAAAGGCTGAAAAGCCGCATCGATTTCCTTCGTGGCGATTTCACCCTGGCCAGCGGCAAGAAATCGGACTTCTACATCAACGGCAAGACCACCACCTTACGGCCGGACGCCCTGAACCACGCCGCCCGAATATTCATCAGCCTCATGCGCCCGGCCCGCCCGGACCGGGTGGGCGGACTCACCCTGGGGGCGGATGCGCTGATCGGAGCCATCACCGCCCTATCCTTCGACCTGGGGCCGCCCCTGGAGGGCTTCATCGTCAGGAAGGAGCCCAAAGGCCACGGAACCGGCCAATGGATTGAGGGTCCGGAGTTGCTGCCGGGCCAGCGAGTGGCGATCATCGAGGATGTGGTCACCACCGGCGGCAGTTCCCTCAAGGCGGTCGAGCGGGCGCGGATTAGCCAGCCAAAGGCGGAAATAGTGGGCGTCTACGCGCTGGTCGACCGGTTGGACGGCGGCGGGGAACTTTTGGCCGGCCTGGGGATTCCGCTGGTCGCGGTGTTCACCAAGGACGATCTGGTCTAGGAAGCGCGGGATTCAAGCCGCATGGCCTGGAAAAATTTTTATCTCTCGGCCGGGATAATCTCCGTCGCGGCCCTGCCGTTTTACGCCGGCTCCTCCGGCGCCGCCTTTCTACCCGACGGCCCCTGCCTGGTGGCGGCCCATCACGCCAGTTTCCTGGACGGGCCGCTTCTGGCCCTGGCCTACGCCAGGGCGAAACTGCGGCCGCTCCACCTGATCGCCTACCAAGAGCCTTTCAAGCATTGGCTGATGGGCTGGATCCTGCGATCCGGCGGTTGCATCCCCTTCAAGCGCGGGGATCGGGACAGCCAGGGCCGCATGCTGACCGCCGCGCTCGGCTGGCTAGCCGCCGGGGAAGCGGTGGGGATTTTCCCCGAGGGCCATATCAATCCGACCGGGCGACTGAACCGCCCCCGATCCGGACTCGCCCTTCTGGCCCTGGAGAGCGGCCTGCCCATACTCCCGGCGGCGGCGCCGGGATCGGAACAAGTCTGGCCGCCGGGGGCGAGACTGCCCCGGCCCGGACGACGGGCCAGGGTGGTTTTCGGCCAGCCGATCCGGCTGTTCCCAAAGGAGACGCTCTATGCCTCGCTGCCCCGGGAGGAGCGGCGGGAACTGATTCGCAACCTCGGCTTCAGGATCATGACCGCCCTGGCCGAGCTGACCGGCAAGCGCCGCTGGGAGGATGGATTTGCGCGAGGATGATCTGTTGTCCAGGCTGGAGGGGATTTTCGCCGCCGTCGATCCGTCGGTGCTGGTCGGCCCCGGTCCGGACGACTGCGCCCACCTGGAGGCCGATGGCCGGCGCCTCGCCGTCTCGACCGACGCCTTCGCCGAGGGCAGCCATTTCCCGCCCGGAACCCCGGCGGGCGCGGTGGCGTACAAGGCGCTCGCCGCCTCGGTTTCGGATCTGGCCGCCTCGGCTTGCCGAGCCCGCTGGGCCCTGGTTTGCCTTTCCCTGCGCCGGGGGATGGAAGCGAGTTGGGCGGAGGATTTCGCCCGGGGCCTGGCCGGGGCGGCCGGGGAATTTGGCGTCTCGGTGGTCGGGGGCGACACCATTTCCTCGCCGGCCGGTCTTTTCGTCGCGGTGACGGCGCTCGGGGAACCCCTGCCCGGCGGCCCCATCCTCCGCGGCGGGGCGCGGCCGGGCGACATCCTGGTGGTGACCGGCGCTTTGGGCGGCTCGTCCCTCGGCCGGCATTTATGTCCTTGTCCGCGCCTCCGCGAGATCCGGACGCTGATGCAGTTTTGCCGCGAATCCGGCGACGGCGTCTTCCCCAGCGCCGGAATGGATGTTTCGGACGGCTTGTCCCTCGATCTCCACCGCCTCTGCCGGGAAAGCGGCGTGGGGGCCGAGATTGACGCCGCCAGCATCCCCCTGTCGCCCGACGCCTTGCGGGCCGCCGGGGAATCCGGCCAAAGCCCGCTTCGGCACGCTCTGGCGGACGGCGAGGATTTTGAACTGCTGCTGGCCCTGCCGCCCGGGCTCTGGAAAAAATTCAACCGCCGCCTGGCCGGCCCGGCCGCCTTCACGGCGATTGGGAGGATAACCGAGGGCAAAGGGCTGATTCTGCGGGAGGCGGACGGCCGGACGCGGCCGCTTCCTCCCCAAGGATACCAACACCAATGGTGAGGGAAGGCAACCCGGCGGTGGATGAGCCGGCCAGGGACGGGATGGCCGCCGTCTCGCTTTCGCCCAACGACACCCGAGCGTTGGCCCGCCGGCTGGGCGGGCTTTGCCGAGGCGGCGAGATCATCCTGCTCCGGGGGGATCTGGGCGCGGGAAAGACTTGTTTTGTCCAGGGCCTGGCGGCCGGTTTGGAAACGCCGCCGAATCTGCCGGTGACCAGCCCGACTTTTGTCCTGCATGCCGAGTATCAGGGCCGGCTGCGCCTCAATCACCTCGATCTCTATCGGCTGGACGACCCTTGCGCCCTGGATGGTCTCGGGGTGTGGGATATCCTGGCGGACAAGGGAGCGGTGGCGGCGGTTGAATGGCCGGAACTGCTGGCTGGCCCCAACCTCGGCGGCTGTCTTGACGTCGGCATCCAAATAGCCGGGGAAACCCGACGGGAACTGCGGGTTTCGGCCCGGGGGGCCGGGCACGCCGGACTGCTTGCCGCCTGGTTGGGCCAGCCAATCCCCTAGCGGCCGAGGAACCCTGAAAATGGCGCTGTACCATAATCTTGTCCTGCTTCTTCTCCTAATCGCGGCGGCGATCCTGCTGGTGCGCTACGTCAATCTGCTGATCGACCGCGATTTCAGGGATCTGGCGCTGGCGGCCGAGGATCCCGACCGCCGGGCCGCCGAGCGGGCGAAGCTTGACCGATTGCTGGCCGGCCGCCTTCCGCTTCCCGAAGATTTCAAACCGGCCGCTAAACCGCTTCCGGGCCTGATCAAGGCTTTACCGCCGATATTCTGCCTCCTGGGGATGGTGTGGCTTTTGGGCAGCCTGTCGGACGGGCTGGAGCGGCCGCATTGGCCGGGGATCGGCCTCCTCATGTTCGTCCCGGCTCTGTTGCTTCCCGCTCTCACGCTGCGGCGGCGCAAGGCGGAGCGGACGGCGAGGCTGCTCCGCCGCCGGGCGGATTTGCGGCGCCTGGACGGCGACGCGGCGGGAGCGGCGGCGGACCTGACCGAATCGCTCCGCCTCGCACCCTGGGACGACTCCTCCTGGGCCGAGCTGGCCGACGATCTGACGGCCGCGAGGGAGCCGGACCAGGCGCTCCAGGCCATCCGGCGGGCGATGGGGCTGGATCCCGGCTACGGCGATTACCGGCAGGTCGAAGTCTCCCTGCTCCTCCGCCTAGGCCGGCTGGAAGCGGCGGAGGACGCCTTGCGGAAATGGCGAAAAATGGATCGCCGCCCGCACTTACGCTCCATCGTCGATTACCCCGTGATGGCCGGGGACGGGGAAGATGCGGACGCCGACGCCGATCCGGAGGCGGCGGCTTTCGCCGAGGGCGGGGAAGATCCCAGGATTGTCGTTTTCCAGGCCGCCCTGGAACTGGCCAGGGGCAGACGGGAACTGGCCGTGGAATCCCTGGATGCCTTGATGGACGCGGACGATCCGGCGCTTGACCTGGCGGCTACGGATCCGGCCCTGGCCGGGCTGCGGGGACTGCTGCCCGGGGGCGACGGGCGGGATTAAGCCCCCTAATCGGCGCCTGGGGACGGCGGAGCGAAGGATCGCACCCCCACGTCCGCCGCAGCCTGGCCGCCAAATGGCTTTCGATTTCCGCCCAGGAGGCGAAAACCGCGAGGCCGGGCCCGGCGGCCGCCGCCTTTCCGCGATGAACGTGACCGGACTCCGGGATCTTCTGCCAGGCCGCTGGAAGACGGCGCATCCCGCCGGCAGGCTATGCCGCGGCGACTCTTCATCGACACCATCCCGAGCCTATTCGGCGCCGGGATTTTTTCGCTCGTTGTCAAGAGTGGGGTTGGCCGTATGGTCGCAAAAAAGTTATAGCATTTATTTTGGGTCAGGCATTAAAGCCGGACGGCGTCCAAGTCGTCCGGCATGTCGTGCCAATAGGCGCGCCAGCCCAGATAGTTCGCCGCCGCCTCGTTGACGATGTGAGCGACGGGCGTCCGGACCATCGCCACATGGTGCTCGAAGCCGTTGGCGCAGAGGAAACGGAAGAGCTTGCGCATCTTCCCGATGCGGCATACCGCGATGCCGCCGTCCATCCCGAAGGGGAGGTCGACGAATTCGCCTTCGCCGACATAGGCTTTGATATAGCCGCCGGCATCCTCGGTGGACAGGCGGAAATAGGTCATTTCGCCGGGAAGGACCCTGCCTTTCACCGCTCCGAAGCAGACCTCGGCGCCGATGCTGGTGGACAGGACCCCCATTGTCCCGACGTTCGGCCGCGTTCCCATGAAATCGGCCGGGTAGTTGGAGCAATGGGTAGCGACGAGGATGTCTGGTTCGGATCCGTAATTGTTGTTCCAGTCCAGGAGCGCCGCCGGCCGGCCGGCGGCCAGGGCCAGAGCCAGCATCGAAACCGCGCCGGCGACGTCCCCTTCGCAGGCGGACGGCTTCAACCGATTGGACATCATGCTTTGCGTCAGGCAGGAGCCGCATCCGTAGTTGGCTTCCAGCGAGTCCCAGCATTGAACGGCGGTGGCGTCGAGTCCGTTGTTCTGGACGAACCGTTCGACCGCGACCGTGTATTTGACGATTTTCTCGAGGATTTCCGGCTTGGGATCCATTTCCGCGTAGGCGAGGATTTCCTCCAGCTTACGGCGATACTCCGGTTCGTCCGTCCCCACCTTCCGGGCGGCGGCGATGACGACGGACAGGTCGACCGGAATCACCTTTATCCCGCTCGCCTGGAGCAGCTTTTCGCTGCAGCGGACGGTCTGGAACGCGGCCGGCCGGACGCCCAGCAAGCCGATTTTCGCCGAGCGGAGCCCCCGGACGACGCGGCACAGGGCGGCGAAATCCGCGACGTCCCGCCTGAAGCCGGGGCCGCCGACGTCGCAGGTGTGGCTCGAAGTGTCGGTGAAGGGAATGCCGTACTGCCTGAGGTTGTTGCATACGGACAGCTTGCCGCAGAAGGCGTCGCGGCGGCCGGCCAGATCGACCTTGCCGATTTCGTCGCTGGACGCCTGGACAAGGACGGGGACGCCCAGCTTCGCCATTTTCAGGGTTTCGGCAACCGCCTGCTCGTCGCCGAAATTGGGCAGCATGACGATGACGCCGTCGATGTCGTCCTGCCGCGACCTGAACAGCGCGGCCAGCTTTTCGGCGTCGGCCAGGGTCTCGACGGCTCCGCTGGGAGTGGCTTCGGGTTCCAGCGCGATCCGCCCGACGCCGAGATCGTCCAGCAACTTGTACAAATCCGCCCTGTCGCCCACGGCCAGCCCTGGGTTGAAAAATCCCCTGACGCCGATGATGACGCCGAAGACGATCTTTTTCCGCAGCATGTCCATCGTTGTTCTCCTCTTCTATGCGGATACTTTCATATCCTGGCCATGGCCGATCGGCGCTGTATCTCCGCCTGCACCTGGTCGAGGATGACGGCCGCGATGATGACGACGCCCTTGATCACCGTCTGCCAGAATTCCGAAACGCCCATCATCACCATGCCGTCGTTGAGTACGCCGATGGTGCAGGCGCCGACCAGGGTGCCGCCGATGGTTCCGCGCCCGCCGGCCAGCGACGTGCCGCCCAGCACCGCCGCCGCTATGGCGTTCATCTCGTAGGAGGCGCCGGTGGCGGGATGGGCGGCCACCAGCTCGGAAGTGACGATCAGCCCCACCAGGGCGGCGGTCAGCCCGGAAATCATGTAGACCAGGATTTTCACTCTGTCGACGTTGATGCCGGAAAGTTTGGAGGCGGTTTCATTCCCGCCCACCGCGTAGACGTGGCGGCCGAACGGCGTCTTCCGGGCCAGGTAGATGAAAAAGAAGGACAGCGCCGCCGTTATCCAGACGCTCAGGGGGATGTCCAGCAGCCGTCCGGCGCCCAGGATGGGGAAGCCGGTGGTGTTGTGCCCGGCCGATCCCTGCAGGTTGGGGAAGGTGGCGCCGTTGGAGCGGAGGAGGGCGAAGCCGCGGGCGATATACATCATGCCCAGGGTGACGATGAAAGGCGCGACGTTGAACCTGGTGATGAGCCAGCCGTTGGCGAAGCCTATGATCATGCCGATCAGCAGGGTGACGATCATGATGGCCGGTACGTTGAAATAGACGGTGACGCCGAGAAAGTTCAACGCCATCCCCTCGCGGATGAGGCCGCCCGCAATCATCCCTCCCAGGCCCACGATCGAGCCAATGGACAGATCGATTCCCCCGGTAAGCAGTACGAACACCAGCCCCATCGCTAGAATGGCGTTTACGGCTATGTGTTTGGCAAGAATCGGAATGTTGCCGTATGTGAAAAAATTGGGCGCCATGAGGCTGAAGAACACGCAGAGGAGAAACAGGACGCCGAAAGTCCGGAGCTGAATCAGTACGCCGGCGATGGAACCTCCGGTTTTTCCGGAGGCAAGCGCGTTTGTGTCCATGGGTTTCGCCGCCTTTCAATAAATTGGCGCTTCCCTGTGCCCGGAGACGTCTCGGGGCGGAGTTATTTTGAACCGGAAGCCATGAGCAGTCCGGCCTGGCTCAGTTCGTTCCGCTCGAATTCCCCGGTCAGCCGCCCCTTGTTCAGGACCAGGACGCGATCCGGTATGGTAAGCATTTCCTTGAGTTCCGAGGAAACCATAATTATGCCCAGCCCTTCGCCGGTCAGCCTGCGGATGATGTCGAACATTTCCTTTTTGGCGCCCACGTCGATGCCGCGGGTCGGTTCGTCCATGAGCAGAACCCTGGGATTGGTGAGGAGGTTTTTGCCGACGACGACCTTCTGCTGGTTTCCCCCGGAAAGGGATGATATCGGG
>JAISYD010000227.1 GCA_031270145.1 Planctomycetota bacterium | reverse complement strand
CCTCCTCGGCGGCCTGCGGGGCGAGGAAAACCGCCGGGGCGCCGTCGGGCGGCGCCTTTTGGCCGCCGGGCGGGGCGCCTTGGCCGCCATGAGCAAGCGCGATTCCCTGGTCATGCTGGTCGGTGTGATCTGGATGTTCATGTATAGTTTTCTCATCCTGGGGGCGATCCCCTTCTGGCTAAGCGGTTCCGGCTTTTTGCTGATCCTCCTCGTGTTCCTCCGTTCCGCCGCCCTGGGCCTGCGCCTGCCCCCCGCCGCCGACTTTCTCAAGCTGGCCCTGGCGTCCGCCGCCTCGACCGCCTTGATCCTGGCCCTCTTCGAGGGCATCTTCAAAACCTCACTACCGTAAAGGATGTTTCGCGCCATGCCTTTCCAATACATGCTGCACGCCTGCGGCAACATCCTTTCCCCCTACAACCTGATCGTATTGTTCCTGTCCACCGGCGCCGGGCTGGCGATGGGGGTTCTTCCCGGGCTTTCCGCCACCATGGCCATCGCCCTGCTGACCGGCCTCACCTACAACGTCGGGGATCACCAGACCGCCATCATCGCCCTGCTGGGCGTCTATGTCGGCGCCATCTCCGGCGGCTGCCAGTCGGCCATCCTCCTGAACATCCCCGGCACCCCGGCCTCGGCCGCCACCGCCATGGACGGTTTCCCGCTAGCCCGCGAAGGCAAGGGCGGGCTCGCCATCTTCATCGCCACCAGCGTCAGTTGCCTGGGCACCATTTTAAGCGTCGTCTTCGTCCTCACCCTTACCCCGCTCCTGACCAGTTTCGCCCTCAGCTTCAAAAGCTGGGAATTTTTCCTCCTCTCCGTCTTCGGCATCCTCATCTGCGGCGCCCTGACGGCGCGCGGCAACGCCATTAAGGGCTGGATCAGCGGCATCGCCGGGCTGTTGACGGCGCAGATCGGGCTGGACACGGTGGATACCTTCGCCCGTTTCAGTTACGGCAACGTCAACATGATGTCCGGCATCCAGCTTATCCCGGTGATGATCGGGCTTTTCGGCTTTCCGGAAATCGTCATGGGCTTCAAGGGCGGGGATAGTGGACGGACGATGAAACTTACCGACTTCAACATCCGCGAGGGTTTCCGGATCATCCGGGCCAATCTGCTTGGCATCGTCCGCTCCGCCTTCATCGGCGTGGGCGTGGGCATCATTCCCGGGGTGGGAGAGGACGTGGGAGGCTGGCTGTCCTATTGGGCGATGAAGGCGTCGAGCCGCGATCCCGAGTCCTTCGGCAGAGGCAACCCCGCGGGCATAGTGGCGGCGGAAACCGGCAACAACGCCTGCATTGGCGGCGCCATCATCCCGGTCCTCAGCCTGGCGGTGCCGGGCTCGGCGCCGGCGGCGGTACTCCTGGCCGCCTTTTTCATGCACAACTACCGACCGGGGCCGCTGTTGATGTCCGAGTCCCCGGAATTTGTCTACAACGTGGCCATCTACCTATTGTTCGCCTCGGTGGCGATGTGGCTCATAGCCCTCGGCATGGCGCGGCTGACCGTACGCATCCTGACGGTCGACAAAAAAATCCTCATGCCGATCATTTTCCTGCTGTGCGTCATCGGCGCCTATCTCATAAATTACAACCTGTTCGACGTCAAGGTGATGTTTGTCTTCGGGCTGATCGGAATCGGCATGTCGCACATGAACGTGCCGTCCGCCCCCTTCATCCTAGGCGTGGTGCTCGGCCCCATGACAGACTCCAACCTGCGCCGAGCCCTAAGGCTGTCGGACGGCTCGTTCCTCCCCATGTTCAGCCGCCCGATCTGCCTTTTCTTCCTCATCGTATGCGCCCTGATGGTTTTGAGCCAGATCGGACTTTTTTCCCGGCTGCGCCGGAAGCGCGAAAAATGAGCCGCCGAAACCGAGGATGCCCCGGTCATGCGCCACGCCGCTTCCGCTGATTTGGATTTCAGAAGAACCGGAAAAAAAACTTGAGTCCGGCCGGTTTTTCCCCTTATAATGGAATATTGGCGTTTCCTGTGCCGGTTGACCGGCGGCGGAGCGTGTGGATTAAAGGCGGCGGTCGTTTTGGCGGCCGCCATTTTTGGAAGGCGATTTGGAATTTCAGAAGGGGATTGTTTATGAGCATGAGCCGCGAGGAAATCAAGGAAAAGGTCATCGACATCACCTGCGATCAACTGCAGGTCAGCCGGGAGCAGGTCAAGGACGAGTCCGCCTTCGTCGAGGACCTTGGCGCCGATTCCCTCGATATCGCCGAACTGGTCATGGAATTCGAAGACGAGTTCGACCTGGAGATACCAGACACCGAGCACGGCATCCTGACCATCAAGGCGGCAGTGGACTTCATAGCCGAAAAATCCGCCGGGAAATGAGGATGGGACGCCGGAAAAGCCCGGTAAATGGAACCGCCGGCCTGCCTTCCGTCCAGCGGCGGCCGAGGCGAAGCTCCCTGTGAAAGGAAGCGCGATGCCCGACGCGTCAAAGCGCCGAGTAGTGATAACGGGAATGGGTTGCGTCACCCCCATCGGAAACGATCTGGAGAGCGCCTGGAAGGCTGTACTCGACGGCAAATCCGGGGCCGCCTCCATCACCCTCCTCGATCACTCGCAGTTCGGGGTGCATTTCGCGAACGAGGTGAAGAATTTCGACCCCACCGCCCATATGGATGCGAAAGAGGTCAAGCATACGGATCGCTTCGTGCATTTCGCTATGGCGGCCTCGAAAATGGCGGCGGCGGCGGCCGGGCTGGCGCCGGGGAGCGTCGACCCCGAGCGGGGCGGCGCCGTCTACGCCTCCGGCATCGGCGGCATCCGCTCGATCGAGGAACAGTACGAGCGCTTCAAAGCCAAGGGGCCGCGGCGCATCAGCCCCTTCACCATCCCTCTCCTGATGATCAACGACGCCTCCGGGCAACTGGCCATCGACTTCGGCCTCAAGGGCCCGAATTACGGCGTGGTCTCCGCCTGCTCCAGTTCGGTGCACGCCATCGGGTTGGCCCTCCGCCACATCCAGTGGGGCGAGGCGGATCTCATGCTGGCCGGAGGATCGGAGGCCGGCATCTCCGTTCTGGGGCTTGGCGCCTTCATAAACATGGGCGCCTTGTCCACCCGGAACGACGATCCAGCCGCCGCCTCCCGTCCCTTCGACAAGGATCGCGACGGCTTCGTCATGAGCGAGGGGGCCGGCACCATGGTCTTGGAGGAATTGGAGCACGCCAAGGCCAGGAACGCCCCCATCCTCGCCGAGATCCTGGGCTACGGCTTCACCGACGACGCCCACCACATCACCGCCCCCGACGACCGGGGCGAAGGCGCGGCCCGGGCCATCAGACTGGCCTTGGCCAATTCCGGCCTGACCCCGTCCGACATCGACTATGTCAACGCCCACGGCACCTCGACGCCGTTGAATGATCGCACCGAGGCCGCGGCCCTGAAGCAGGTATTCGGGCCCGATTTGGGGGGGACGGCGGTCAGTTCCACCAAGGGCCACACCGGCCATCTGTTGGGCGCGGCCGGAGCGGTTGAGGCGATATTCACCGTCATGGCCATACGGAACGGCGTGGCGCCGCCCACCATCAATTTCCACACTCCGGATCCGGAATGCGACATCGATGTGACCCCGAACCAACCAAGGGAAAAGGACATCCGCCGCGCCTTGTCCAATAACCTCGGTTTCGGCGGCCATAACGCCTCCCTCTGTCTCGCCCGGTTCGAAGGGTGACGGCGCCCGGGCCAAAGACAAAACCCTTGCGGCATAGCCGGATCCGCCATATTTGCCGGGCATGGCGATGGACATGCAATCCCCGGATCGCCATTCCGGCATGGCCGGCGCCGGGTAACCGCGGCCGCTGTTTTTTTAGGAGAAGGATATGCTTGACTATTTTCTGAGCGAAGAACAAACCGTGATGGTGGAGACGGCCAGGGAGATAGCCGAAAAGAAAATCCTGCCGGTGCGGGCTCAATACGACGAGGAGGAGAAATTCCCCCACGAGGTGTTCAAGGCCATAGCCGAGGCCGATCTCACCGGCGTCTACATCCCGGAGGAGTTCGGCGGCTGCGCCGGCGGCTCGCCCATCATGAACATGTGCCTAGTCACGGAGGAATTGTCCAAAGCCTGCGGCGGCATTTCGCTCTCCTTCGCCTCCACCGCCCTGGGAGCCCTCCCCATCCTGTTCGCCGGCGACGATGATCAGAAGAAGCGTTTCCTGCCGCGGATCGCGGCCGGGGCGCTAGGGGCCTTCGCCATCACCGAGGCCGGCGCCGGCTCCGACGCCGTATCCATGCGCGCCACGGCGATCAAGGACGGCGACGGCTATGTCCTAAACGGCTCCAAGATGTTCATCACCAACGGCGGCGAGGCCGAATTGTACTCGGTAATCGCCATGACCGACCGGGAAAAAGGCGCCCGCGGCGCCTCATGTTTCGTCCTGGAAAAAGGAATGCCGGGCTTCAGCTTCGGCAAGAAGGAAAGCAAGATGGGCATCCGCGCCTCCGCCACCCGGGAATTGATATTCCAGGATTGCCGGGTTCCGACCGCCAACCGCTTGGGCCGGGAAGGCAGCGGATTCATGACTGCCATGAGGACCTTCGACAGTTCCCGGCCGGGGGTTGGCTCCCAGGCGCTCGGGATCGCCGCCGGCGCCCTGGCCCTCGCCGTCGATTACGCCAGGGAAAGAAAGCAATTCGGCAAGCCAGTCATCGCCAACCAGGGCCTGCAATGGATGCTGGCCGACATGGCGACCCAGGTCGAGGCCGCCCGCGCCCTCATCTATGCCACCGCCCGCTGGATCGATGCCGGCGCCAAGCGCCCCACCATGGCCTCGGCCATGTCCAAATGCTTCGCATCCGACGTGGCAATGAAGGTGACCATCGACGCCATCCAGATCTTTGGCGGCGTTGGCTACAGCAAGGAATACCCGATCGAGAAATACGCCCGCGACGCCAAGATAACCCAGATTTACGAGGGCACCAACCAAATCCAGCGGGATGAAATAGCCCTGGCGCTGATCAAGGAGGCGGCGCGGAAATAGCCCCAAAAAACCTTCCTGGTTGCGCCTTTGGCGTGCCGTGATGGCGATGGCGGCGGGGTTCCAACGCAAGGAGAGGCATTTCCGTGAATATCGTGGTTTGCGTCAAACAGGTTCCCGATGTGGCCGAGGTGCGCATCGATCCAGCCACCCGCACCTTGGCGCGGCAGGGCGTCGCCGCCGCCGTCAACCCTTTCGACCTTTACGCCATAGAGGAGGCGGTGCGCCTCCGGGAACGCCTAGGCGGCAAGGTCACGGCGATCAGCATGGGGCCGCCCCAGGCCGAAGAGGCGCTGCGGGAAGCGATCTCCCGGGGCGCCGACGCCGCCGTACTCCTGTCCAGTCGCGCCCTGGCCGGCGGCGACACTCTGGCGACCAGTTTGGCGCTGGCCCTGGCGGCAAAAAAACTGGCCCCGGATATCGTGCTGGCCGGCAAACAGGCGGTCGACGCCGACACCGGCCAAGTGGGCCCGGAAATGGCCGCGCGCCTTGACTGGCCCCAGGTTTGCTATGTGTCGAAAATCCGCGAAATCGACAGCCGTCGGGCGGTGGTGGAACGACTGCTGGATTCTGGCAGGGAGGCGCTGGCGGTGGAATTGCCGGCCGTCTTCACGGTGGTGAAAGAGATTAACGAGCCCCGGCTGCCATCGTTTAAAGGAAGGATGAAGGCGAAAAAGGCCGTCATCGCCATCTGGAACGAAAATGACTTGGCGGCCGATCCGGCCGAGATCGGCCTGGCCGGCTCGCCCACCGCCGTGGCCGAAATCTTCGAGCCTACGAGGCGCGGAGCCGCAACCATGCTTCAGGCCGGAAGCGCCGCCGAGGCGGCCCGGCTGTTGGCGGGGAAAATCCGGGAACTTCGGCTGGTCTGACGGCAGGCCCAAACTCCGGGAAGAAGGGAAACCGCATGTCGGACGGACAAGCCTCCGCCCCTGGGGGAGTCTGGATATTCGGGGAACAGGAGGGCGGCGTTCTCCACGGCGCAACTCCGGAGCTAATCGGAAAAGGCCGGGAACTGGCCGACCAACTAGGCGCGCCGCTTGCCGCCGTGGTCTTCGGCGCCGACCTGGACGCGATTGGCCGAGAACTCTCCCTCTATCCCGTGGACGCCGTACTTTTGGCCGATCACCCGGCGCTTGGACATTATCTCGCCGAGCCATACGCCGCCCTGCTGGCCGATCTGGCCAAAAAACGCCGGCCCGACATTATCCTGGCCGGCGCCACCGCCATCGGCCGGGCCTTCATACCCCGAGCGGCGGCGCTCCTGAAAACCGGCCTGACCGCCGACTGCGTCGGGCTGGAAATCACGCCCGAACGTCTGCTCAGGCAAACCTGCCCCTCCTTCGGCGGCAACATCATGGCCGCCATCGTCTGCCCCGAACGACGGCCGCAAATGGCCACGATCCGACCCAAGGTGTTGAAGCCGGCGGCTAAAGACGGCGGCCGGGGCGGCCGGGTGGAAAAGCTGGCGCCGGCGCCGGAACTGCTCCGCTCGCGAACGGAGCGGCTGGAATGGCTGCCGGATGCGTCCGACACCGCCGGCCTGGCCGACGCCGACATCATCGTCGCCGGCGGTCGGGGCCTAGGCGGGCCGGCCGGCTTCGCCCTGCTGGAAAGGCTGGCTCGGCGGCTCGGCGGGGCGGCGGCGGCCAGCCGCCCGGCGGTGGACGAGGGCTGGGCGCCCTATAGCCGCCAAATCGGCCAGACCGGCAGGACCGTGCAGCCGAAGCTCTACCTGGCCTTCGGCATTTCGGGGGCGGTGCACCACCTGACCGGGATGTCGAGTTCCGACCGCATCATCGCCGTCAACAAGGATCCCCATGCCCCCATCTTCTCGGTCGCTGACTGGGGCGTAGCGGCCGACGCCCTTGAGGTGATTCCGGCCATGCTTAGGGAACTCGGGGAATGAGGGCCGCACCCGCCGCATGAGCGATCCCACCGCCCCGGAATCCAGCCCGGCCGGCTTCACCATCTGGATCGACGCCGACGCCTGTCCCCGCGAGGCGCGGGAATTGGCGATCGCTTCCGCCGTCCGGCGGCGGATCCATGTCGTTTTTGTCGCCAACGCCTGGCAGAGATTGCCGGAATCGGAGTTCATCTCCTTCCGGCTGGCGCCGGTCGGAGCGGACAAGGCCGACGATCTTATCGTGGAAAACGCCGGGGGAAGCGATTTGGCCGTCACCGGCGACATCCCCCTGGCCTTCCGGCTAGTGGCTAAAAACCTGCTGGTCCTGGATCCACGCGGCGACGAAATAACCGACGCCAACATTGGCGAGCGGCTGGCCATGCGCAATCTCATGGACAAGATGCGATCGGCCGGCCTGCCCACCGGCGGCCCCAGGGAATTCAGCCGCGCCGACCGGCAGCGTTTCGCCAACGCCTTGGATCGCGCCATCAATCAACGGCGGAAAGACGGGACCTCGCGGAAGCAATTGTCAAAATGACCAAAAAAGCGATGGCGCAATCCTGTCCAGCTATTTTTTATTTACAACAACAACTTTTTAATTATAAAGTTATAGTGATTATAGATTATTTTTCAGTCAATCCTTACAGATGGCATTGGTTTTGCAAATATAAATGTGAGTTGATTGCGCCGCTGACGCAAAGTGCGCCTAGGCGGGGCATGGCGCCAAGGTTTTTAAGGAGTTTTTGCCCATCGTGTCTTTTTTGTAAGGGAGGAATCGGCAAATGGCAGTTAAACCGTTGGGAGACAAGATTCTTGTCAAAAGACTGGAAGCCGAGGAAGTGACCCGGGGCGGCATCGTCCTCCCCGACAGCGCCAAGGAGAAACCGAAGGAAGGACGGGTGGTCGAGGTGGGACCGGGCAAGATCCTTGATGACGGCAAGCGTGGCGCGCCGCAAATCAAAAAGGACGAGCGCATCCTCTTCACCAGCTACGCCGGCACCGAAATCAAGATCGACGGCAAGGAATTCATCATCATGTCCGAGGACGACGTCCTGGCCGTGGTCGAGGAGTAGGAGGGGACGGCCGCCGGCCGTCGGGCAAAGGAAAACCATTTACCTATTTTACGGGAAAACTCAACATGGCTGCTAAAAAACTGGCTTTCGATTCCGAGGCGCGCGAAAGCATCCGCGCCGGCGTTAAAAAATTGGCCCAAGCGGTCAAGATCACCCTCGGCCCCAGAGGCCGTAATGTGGTGATTGAAAAATCCTACGGCGCCCCCACCATCACCAAGGACGGCGTGACGGTCGCAAAAGAGGTGGAGCTGGAGAACAAGTACGAGAATATGGGGGCGCAGATGGTGAAGTCCGTCGCCTCCAAAACCTCCGATGTGGCCGGCGACGGCACCACCACCGCCACCGTCCTGGCCGAGGCCATCTTCGACGAGGGCCTCAAGAACGTCGCGGCCGGCGCCAGCGCCATGGCCCTGAAACGCGGCATTGACAAAGCGGTGGAAACCGTGGTGACCGAGCTCAAGAGAATTTCCAAGCCGGTCAAGGGAAGCAAGGAAATCGCCCAAGTGGCCACCGTATCGGCCAACGGCGACTCCGAAATCGGCTCCAAAATCGCCGAAGCCATGGATAAGGTCGGCAAGGATGGCGTTATTACCGTCGAGGAGGGCAAGACCCTCGATACCACCATTGATCTGGTCGAAGGCATGCAATTCGACCGCGGTTACCTCTCCCCCCACTTCGTCACCTCGCTCGAGGACATGGAAGCGGTGCTGGAAAACGCCTACATCCTCCTCTACGAGAAAAAGATATCGTCGGTCAAGGATTTGCTGCCCATCCTGGAAAAGATCGCCCAATCCCGAAAGCCCCTCCTGATCGTCGCCGAGGATGTCGATGGCGAGGCCCTGGCCACTTTGGTTGTCAACAAGTTGCGCGGCACCCTCAACGTCTGCGCCGTCAAGGCGCCAGGCTACGGCGACCGCCGCAAGGCCATGCTGGAGGACATCGCCGTCCTCGCCGGCGGACAGGCCATCTTCGAGGATCTTGGCCTCAAGCTTGAGAACCTGGAGATCGCCTCCCTCGGCCAAGCCAAGAAAATCGTGGTCGAGAAGGAAAACACCACTATCATTGAGGGCGCCGGCAAGAGCGACGCGGTCAAGGGCCGCATTGAGCAAATCCGCCGCGAGATAGACGCCACCACCTCCGACTACGACAAGGAAAAGCTCCAGGAGCGACTGGCCAAGCTATCCGGCGGCGTGGCCCAGGTCAATGTCGGGGCCGCCACGGAAGTGGAGATGAAGGAAAAGAAGGCCAGGGTCGAGGACGCCCTCCAAGCCACCCGCGCGGCGGTCGAGGAAGGCATCGTTCCCGGCGGCGGTGTGGCCCTGATCCGTTGCATCCCGGCCTTGAAAACCACCAAGACGGTGGGCGACGACGAGAAGACCGGCGTAGACATCGTGCGCCGCGCCATCACCTACCCCTTGCGTTGCATTGCCGAAAACGGTGGCAAAGAAGGAGCGATCATCGTCCAGAAGGTCCAGGAGGGCAGCGAGTCCTTCGGCTACAACGCGGCCACCGAGGACTACGGCGACCTGGTCAAGATGGGCGTCATCGACCCGACCAAGGTCACGCGGAGCGCTTTGCAGAATGCGGCATCTATCGCCGGCTTGCTTCTCACCACCGACTGCGCCATCGTGGAGATCGCAGAGAAAAAACCTCCCATGCCTCCCGGAGGAATGGGCGGCGGCATGGGTGGCATGGGCGGCATGGGCGGCATGATGTAACCGCTCCCGTAGCGCAATGGAATGATTCGCTTGAGCCGACTCCCGTTTTTTGCCGGGAGTCGGTGATTTTTTTATTTTTGGCCGCCGCCAAGCGATGGCGCAATTCGTATATTTC
>JAISYD010000221.1 GCA_031270145.1 Planctomycetota bacterium | reverse complement strand
CCGTCCGCGCGTTCAAAGAAATCGGAGGCCTTCAGGGTTTCCGACAACTGGAGCAAATCCATCGGCGGAGCATTCACTAAGCTTGCCATTGGCGCGAAGGCTTCAAAGACCTTCTTTTGTTCCGCATCCGGCACCATGCCCTTCAGATGGCAATAGCCCTTGAGCCGCGGCGAAACCTCCCCGCCGCCTAACTGCGACATGGCATTTGTTTGCCCCTCGTTGACGACGCCCATGACGCTCAGGGGATTGAGCAACATCTGGAGCATCCCCTTCATGGTCATGGCCTTGATCGGATAGGCGAAGTTGGCGGGGTCGTAGGTATTGCGATCCGCTGCGCCGTGAACGAGGTTAAGGATATCCTGGCCGGCGTGGCCGCACATTATTTCTCCGATTTTACTGGCATCCTCCGGCGTCCCGCCCAGCTTGAACGCGCCTTGCCAGGCGAGATTCATGATGTCGGCGGCGTCGGATCGCGGGCCGACCTGGTTGGCGGCGAAAATCCGCGTCTTGACGGCGTCGATCCCTTCGAGGAAAGTCATCAGGCCGACGCTGTCGGTCAGGTTGCGCATTTGCGGAATCGTGTCCCGGAGTTCCAGCATGAGTTCCAATGCCGCCCGCAAATCGCCTTCCTTGCGCACGCCGGCGGCGATGATCAGGGGCCGGAGATCCCGGATCTGCTCTCCCGTGATGTTGGGCGGCAGCCCATCCCGGCCAAGCCGATCCAAACGTTCCATGAACGCCGCGTCGGTATGCTGCAGCGCCGACTTGAAGCCTAAGTTCAACTCGCACCCCAATCCCTGCTGGGTGATCGGATGGTTGGAGGCGGTTTCTTGATCAACCGTCTGCCGCAACCTTCTCACTATTTCGGCCTGATCGCCTTCCTCCAGGGTTACGCCCTGCGGAAGGTATTGCGCCAGTTTTTCCTCCAAGGGGCTCTTGTCCTGGCCGGGCTGCGGCGTCAGGAAGCGGGCGAGCGCGTCCTGATTATGCTGGACGATGCGCCCCTTTTCAGTTTCCAGGAAAGCCAGGGTCGTCTGGATGATATAGCCGTTGAGGGGCTTCCGGGCGGCCAGGGCGCCGCCAAGGAACGCCTTGGCCGCCTGGCCCAAATCCCCGCCCATTTCCCGGGTGACGGCGTTGCAAAATTCCCGCATGGCCGCCTGGTTTTTGGCGGCCTGGGAGTCGGCCCGGCCAAAAAGGCGGCTCCAGAACCCCCGCTTCTCCAATCCGCCGGGGCGGCCGCCGGAAAGCTGAATCGGCGCATCGTTGGTTTGCACGGCGATGCTGCGAAACAAATCAATCGTGAGCGACACGACGTTTTCTCCTTTTCCGAAGCTGACGGCTTTCACGAGGCATTAAGGACATGCTGAAGCTAGCCCGCGAATCTCCAATCGCCTAGTCGAAGGCGTATTCCCGGCTCGTGATTTCGTTTCCGCTGGCGGAGCGGCTCACTCCCAAGCGGGCCGGCCCGCGGGTTAGGCCGAATTCCTGGGATTTTTCCCGCGAAAAAGTGCCAGCCGACAGAACCGCCTTGCCCAGCCGGTAATTGCCGGGGGCGGCAAGCAACCTTTTGACGCCGTCCCGGTCGGGAGGAACTTGTTTTTCCAGCCTTCGGCACTCGGCCAGGCTTTCGCCGGTAAGGGAATTTTCCACCCCCAGGGTGAAGGACGGCTCATCCATCCCCGCCGTCAGCTCCGCGATGTCGGCAAGCATTTGTTTGATATTCTCCGGCGCCAGCCGCAGCGTCTCCTCGGCGTATTTCCGGAAGGCGGCGGCGGCGTAGCGGCCGCTGAAGCGCACCTCGGTCCCAAGGACCGCCGCCAACAATTCGCCCTTGGCGCCCGGAACCGTGCTGCGGGAAACCCGGTTCAGGCGCGAGGCGGCCAGCGATATGTCCAGGCTGACCGCCGCGTCCTCGCGGGAGACCTCGGCCGTCAGCGAAGCCCCGGCGCCTAAAAACTTGCCGCCGCCATCCGCCAGCGGCATTTCGGCGGCCGCCAGCCTGGCCCCCCTCGCCCCCTCCAGCGTGGCGTCCAGATTCTCCTCCCGCGTTTCCTCGGCGCTTTTCTCCTCCGCGGCCTCCAGGCCCAGCGTCAGCTTCAGGCCAAGGCTGCCGCCGAGACGCCGCTCCACAGCGACGCTTTGCCCCTCGATGTCTTCACTAGTGGAGGTCTCGGCGCGGCCGGAGGCGCTGAATTCGGCTCCGAAAACGGCGAGGCCAAGGCTGTTATCCATGATCTGGAGTTCTCCCAGCGCTATCTCGACGCCAAGATGGGCGCCGATGGCAAGGGAGCTTTTGTATTCCAGGTTGGAGCAGAGTTCGGCCACATCGGCGGCGGCGCAGGAGGCGTCGGCCATTTTTCCCAGGAAACGGGCGCAGCTGTCCTTGTCCTTGAAGGTGAAAGTCATTTCGTCGCCGCCCGAAACAGCCAGGCCGGCGCTGGCCCTGACGCTGCCCGCCAGGAAGGCCGCGCCCACCCCAAGACCGCCCTCCGCCCCGGAATTCACCACCACCTGGTATTCACCCTCCGAATTCTGCCCCACGCCCACCCCCTTGGTGCGGGCCGCCTCGGCGGCGAGGCCGACCTGGGCCGGGCCAAGATCGGCCTGTACCTCAAGCTTCACGGCGTTCTTTTTGTCGAAGGACATGACCACGCCGGGGGAAAGCTGTTCCAGGAGGACGGCGAAACGCTCGCGGTTCGCCTCCGCCCGCGCCAATTCCCGGATCTCCGGAGCCAAACGGAAATTCAGGCGGAAATCCGCCAGACGGCGGCTCAAGGACGGCGACGCCTCCTCGGCAATGGCGGACAGGACCGGCCGCTGGTCTCCCAGCCGCGCGGCGCGGATCGGCGCCAAAATATGCGTTTCGGCGAGATAGCCGGCCAATTTGTCGTCCAGGGAAAAATTCCGCTTCAGGTTTTCCCTTATCCGCTGGAAAAATTCCGAATCGACCCCGTGTTCCGCCAATTCCGCTTCCGCCTGGGAAAATTCGCTGAAGCCGGGCATTTCGGAAAAAGCCTGCAGGGCCGCCATCCGGACAATGTCCCGGAGTTTAAGGATATTGTTGGTCGAGAAGTTTCGCATCGCCTCCGCCAACAGGAGGCGATGCCGGTCGAGGGAGCGGCGCTGGTCGGAAAGGGCGAATCCGGCGGCGGTTTCCAGATTGGCGGCCGAGCCGCGGCGCAGCAGGCGTTCGCCGGAAAGGAAATGGCGGCGCAGGCTGTCGGCGGGGGAACCCGTCGCCGGCGCCTCGAGTTTCACTTTTCGCAAACCTTCCAGCATGGCGTCGGCATGGCTGACGCCGGACTTGGCCGCCGCCGCCTCGACCGGCGAATCGCCATATAAGGCCACATCGCTGACCGCGCTTTTCAGGTTGGCGGCGAAGGTGGAGTTTTCGGCCGCGAGGCTGGCCTGGCGGTTGCCGCCCTTCAGGGCGAGGATTTTTTCCGCCTTGTCGGGAAGGCCGTATTTCGCCATCATGCCAAGGATTTCGTCTTTCAGCCGCTCGAACTCCTTTGGGCCGCCGGGGGCGCTCAGGTCAACCCGCCGCAGGTTGTAAAGAGCGCCGAGGAAAGCGGCATCCTCCACGTTCACCTTGGTGCGGATATGGGCCACGCCGCCGGCGTGGATGTCCATCACGCAGCTATCGGGGATATCAAGCGAGCCGTTTTTCTTCACTTTGGCCGCATCGTGCGAACAAGTCATGTATTTCAGGCTTAGACCCAGGGGAAGTTGCAGTTCCCTCAGCGCCGAAAGCTGCCTTTCCGCCGCGTCGCCGATGCCGTCCACCCTCCCCTCCAATACATCCTGGTAGGAAAGTATGAGCATGGCCAGCGGCTCGCCCGCCACTTTGGAATGGTCTATCCCGACCTCATCCCCTTCCAGCGTCAAGGCATTCTGGTGCACAAGGAAATTCCAGGGATCGGCCAGCGCCTTCACGCGCGCCTCCGAGTTTTCTGGCGGCAGGGCGTCGCCCGGCTTAAGTCCGGCAAAGTGAGTGGCTTCGGGCAAAACGCGCCCTATTTCCTCCTCCAGCGCCTCCATCCCCCTTTGCAATCCGGCCAACTCCCTTTCCAGCTCCTTGAACAGCGGATCCATGCCGGCCAGATCGTCCAAGGCGGCGGAGACCTGGGCCTTAAAGTCGCCGCCGGCGGCCTCGGAGGCCAGGCCAAGCCGCCGGCGGACGGCATCGGCGCCCCGCTGGGCGACATTCCCCTCCCCCAAGTTTTTATCCAACCAGCCGGCGAGCGCCTTGGCGTAGGCTCCGGAGCTGTTGTCCCCGGGGTCGTAGGCGACGCTGTGGGAGTCCAGGAAGTTGCGGAGCATGGCGGTGAGGGCGCGCCGGCACAGCACCTTGGCGTCGCGGGCGGCGAAAGCGTCCATAAGGTCCTGGATTTGTCCGTCGGCGATGACGCCGCCGCCGGTTCCGGCCCAATCGGCCGCCTCCTCAAGGCGCCGGGTGGACAAGGCCCCGAGTTCGAACATGTCCCGGAGGGCGGCGGGCGAAGCCTGGCGCAGGGCGGCGGGAAGGGTTTGCCGGAAGCTTTCCAGGTCGGCGGCGCCGCCGTCGCGGGAGGCGTCCGCCAGCAGGAAGGCGTTCCACAACGTTTTCGCCAGCAGAATATTGAAGGGGCTGGCGTCCAGGTTGGGGCTGTGTTCCAGGAGCTTCCTTATTTTATCCGCGTCGAGGCCCCGCCAATCATTGGCCCCAATATCTTCCAGCAGGGGACCGCCGCCATTGTCGCGAATGGCCGCGTACAGTTGTTGGCGAAGCTGGACGCCCTCGTGCGCCAGCGCCGTCGATTTCGCCTCCAGCCCGAAATCCCGGCCCAACTCCATTTTGATTTCCAGGGTCAGGCGGGAAAAGGAGGGGCTGCCCGCCGCCAAATCGTCCAGAGCGGCGAAAACGCCGGCGGCGTCGCCAATCGCCAGGGACGCCAACAGGCTTTCCCGGAGGGCGGCGTTCTCGCCCAGCCCGGCCAGCAGAACCGGGTCGCCGAAACCGGCGGCAAGCAGCCGCCTCAGGCTTTTCTTGTCGCCAACGTCGTTTATCCAGCCATGCCGGGACTTGGCGCTGTAGCGGTGATTCGCCAGATGCCCGGCCAGGCGTTCCGCATAGCTGCCGCGGGAAGCCGCCAGCCTGGCCGCGAAAGCATCCTGGTCGGCTGGCGACAGGATGCGCCCGGCCCGGGCGGCCAGGCTGGCAAAACCGCTCCGGGCGGCGGCGGGATTGGTCTGGTGATTGATTTTAGCCGCGGCGAGATTTTCGCGCCCTTCGTCCAATTGCCCAAGCTGCTTGCTGGAAAACTCGTCGATCATTTTCAGAAGCGTGTTTCGGATCGGCGCATCGGGCCTGGCCTCGATATTAGCCCTCAATTCGGCCAGGGTGTAGTCCAGTATTTTGTCCGAACTTAATTCCCGCAATTGCAGGGCGATTCTTTTCAAGGCCAGGCCGTCCCCGGCCTCGGCCAGTTGGACGGCCAGCTCCTGGCGGAACACGGAGCCCAGGCCCCGCTTTCCGTCGAGGGCCGCCTCCTGATCCGCCAAACGTTTTTCCAAATCGGCAATGGCGGCCAATCCGGGGGCCTCGCTGTCGGCCAGTTCCCTTGCCTCCTTGACCAACTCCAGGGCGACCCCGCCCAGGCTGGTCTTCATCTTCTCGACCTCGTCCGCGAAAGCGGCGGTTTTTTGTTCGATAAAATCCGCCAATATTCCGCCCCACGGCTCCGCCCCGGCGGTTTCCGCCAGGGAGAGGAGCAAGTCGTTGGCGCTCTCCAGGGCGGCGGCGAAAGCGTCGCTGTCGGGAAAACCATCCGGCAAGGACAAGTCGTCCCGGACGGCGGCCCGGAGCAGGAGCGGGATTTTCTCCGTCAGCGCGTCCAGGGCGCGGGCTTGGGCCAGCGCCTGTTCGGCCGTATCCGCCGCCCGGTCGATTTCACCGGGATCCAGATCGAGCAAAAGCAGGCCGTTTTTTATTTCGGCGAGACTTTCCCGGGGAAAGGCCGAAGCGTCGGGATGGGCGGCGAAATGCTCCAGCGCCAGCCGCGCCGCGCCGGCCCGGGCGCGCTCCGGCGCGTCCGCCCGCAAGCTGTCCAGCTTCTGTTCGGCGGCGTCAAGTCCGATGTCCAGGGGGAAGGCGGTGGCGTCGCGCAAAAACTGGCTGTTCTCGGCGTCCAGGGCGGATCGGTTAGCCTCAATGGCCGGCGCCAGCTCTTTCCGGTTTATCCCGGCGGCGGCGAGTTTTTCCTTCAGGTCGGCCAGGATTTCCTGGGCCGA
>JAISYD010000119.1 GCA_031270145.1 Planctomycetota bacterium | reverse complement strand
GGTCGGAGGCGGATATGGACGATCTGTATGTTGGAGTCGATTTGGGCGGAACCAACCTCCGTTGCGCCGTCGTCAGGAGGAACCATGAAATCGTACAGCGCTTCGAATGCCCCACCAAGGCGGTCGAGGGGCCAAACCATGTCATCGACAGGATCATCGACGGCATAAACCGGGCGCTGGAGAAATCGGGCTGCGGCGCGGCCGACATCAAGGCGGCCGGGATCGGCATTCCCGGGCCCATCAACCAGGAGGAGGGGCTGGTTTATTCCGCCCCCAACCTGCCCGGCTGGAACAACGTGCCTCTGGCCGGGATAATCCAGAACCGCGTCGGCATCGCCGCCTTCGTCGAAAACGACGCCAATTGCGCCGGCTGGGGCGAATACGCCGTCGGCGCCGGCCGAGGCTGCCGGCACATGTTGATGGTCACGCTGGGAACCGGCATCGGCGGCGCCGTCATCATCGACGGCAAGCTGCACATCGGCCGGGACGGCACGGCCGGCGAGCTGGGGCATGTCTGCATTGAGCACGGCGGCCGGCTCTGCGGCTGCGGCGCCCGGGGCTGCGTCGAGGCCTACGCCTCCGCCCCGTCGGTGGTCCGGCGCTTCTGGGATCTGGTGAACGCCGGCTGGGAATCGCCCCTGGCCAAGTCCAGCGCCGCCGTGACCTGCCAGGACGTTTTCAGCGCGGCCGGAGCCGGGGACGCGGTGGCCCTCTATGTGGTGAAAAAGACCGGGGAATATCTCGGGGTCATGATCGCGTCGATGGCGGAATTGCTCAACCCCGAGATCTGCGTGATCGCCGGCGGCATGATCCTGGCGGGGGAAACCTTCTTTTCCGCCATCCGGGAGACCTGCCTCAATTGGAACGGCCATCCCAGCCGCACCCTGTCCATCCTCCCCGCCGAACTGGGGGCCAACGCCGGCCTGGTGGGCGCGGCCGATCACGCCAGGGTGAGGACGGGCGGCTGACGCCGCCGTCCGCCTTCCCTGAAAGCCGGGCGGCCGCCTCACCGGATTCGCCCCGGGTTTTTCCAGCGGCGGTGGACCCAGAACCATTGCTCCGGCGCCTCCAGGATCAGGCGGCTCAGATCCGCGTTCAGCAGATCGACCAGGCGGCGGATTTCCGCCTCCGGCCGGGCGGCGGGATCGGCCCGGCGGGGCACGGGATTGTAGCGCATGACGAAACGGCGGGCGGCGCCCTCGCGCCGCCGCAGCACCACCGGCACCAGGGGCGAGCCGGTGCGCAGGGCCAGTTTCACCGGCTCGGTCACGGTACTGGCCGGCCGGCCGAGGAAGGGGGAGCCAAGCCCGTCGCGGCCGGCATCCTGATCCATCAGGATCGCCAGGTACTCGTTGTTTTTGAGCGCCCGCAATGCCTGCCGCAGGGCGCCTTGCTTGTCGAAAATGCGCAGGCCGTTCTTCCCCCGGAGGTTTTTCACCAGGCCATAGACCAGGGGATTGTCGAACGGCCGGGCGATGCAGCAACCGGGCCGTTCGGACAGGCAGGAGAAGCCGCTGCCGCCCCATTCCCAGTTGCCGAAATGGGCGGTGACCAGGATGATGCCCCGCCCCTCGGCGAAAAGCCGGTTGGCGAGGACGTCGAGCCCGGCCAGATCCAGATGCTCCGAAAAATCCTTCCGGCATAGCCGCGACAATTGGGCGGCCTCGGCCATGACCAGGCCGTAATGCCGGAAATTCCTTTTGATCAATTCGCGCGCCCCGGCGGGCGACAGGCCAAGGATTTCGGCGGCCTGTGTTTCGGCTATTCGGCGGCGTTTGCCGGCGATAAGCCGGTACAGGCCGGCCAGGAAGCGGCAGAGCGCGGAAGACGCCGGCAGGGGCAACCGGGCTATGACGAAGAGAAATATCCGGGCGGCGGCGAACTCCATGATATGGCGGATCCGTCGCAACCCGCCGCCAGCGTACGCCATGCCCCGGCCTACTCCGGCAACCGGCTGCCGGACAGCCTGGCGTAGGCCTCCAGATAGCGGGAGCGGGTCGCCTCAACCACCCGCTCCGGCAGGGGCGGGGCCGGAGGCTCCTTGTTCCAGCCGCTTTTCCTTTCCAGCCAGTCGCGGAGATGCTGTTTGTCGAAGGAAGGCGGATTTTCCCCGGGGCGCCATTGATCCAGCGGCCAGAAGCGCGACGAGTCCGGAGTGAGGACCTCGTCGATCAGCGCGACTTCCCCGTTTATTAGGCCGAACTCGAACTTGGTGTCGGCGATGATGATGCCCTTTTCCCTGGCCATGGCCGCCGCCCTGGCGTAGAGCGCGAGGGCGGCGCTCCTCGCCCGGCCGGCGCGGTCGGCCCCCAGGGCGGCGGCCATGGCCTGGAAGGGTACGTTTCGATCATGCCCGGCCTCGGCCTTGGTCGAGGGGGTGAATATGGGTTCCGGAAGCCGCTCCGCCAGCCGGAGGCCGGCGGGTAGGCGCAGGCCGCACAATTTCCCGGAAGCTTGGTATTCCTTCCAGCCCGAGCCGATCAGGTAGCCCCGGACAATGCACTCGAAGGGGAGGACTTCGGCTTTCCGCGCCAGCAGGGATCGCCCGGCCAGGCTTTCGGCCAATCCGGCGGGCAGGCCAAGGGAGGAGATTGAGTCCGGAAGCAGGTGGTTGGGGACGATGTCCCCCAGCAACCCCAGCCAGAACCGGGTAAGGCCGGTCAGCACCCGCCCCTTGCCGGGAATCGGAGTGGGGAAGACGACGTCGAAGGCGCTGATGCGATCCGTCGCCACCAGGAGGACGCGATCCCCCAAGTCATAGACATCCCGCACCTTACCCCGGCGCGGGGGCGGAAGCCCGGGCAGCGAGCTTTCATGCATGGCGTCGTCGTTCATGGGCGGACGCCCTTCGGCCGCGATCTCATTTGCCCACTTCCTTCAAGGCTTCCATCGCCACCGCCGCCTTCCTGGCCTCGTTCTCCTTCCGTTCCTTCTCTTCCTTGAACCCCGCCAGATCCTCCTCCGCCGATTTCAATTCGGCAATACGCAGTATGGCGGCCTGGCGGGCCTCCTCCATGGCCTCGGTGGCCGCCGCCACCGCCTCCTTGGCCGTCTCCAACTCCTCCTCCCTTTGCTTGACCAATGCCTCGGCTTTTTCGGCCTCCTCCAGTTTCAGCCGCAGCAGGGTTTCGGTTTTCTGGATCATTTCCGCCGCTTCCGCCGCCTCGCGCCGCTTCAGCTCCAGCAGAGCCGCGGTTGCCTTGAAGGCCTCGGTTTCGCCCCGGACTTCCCCGTCCGCGGCTTCCGGGGCCGGGCTGTATTTGTCGAGCGGATCCTTTTCCCCGGCCGGAGAAACGGCGGCCTCCTCCCCGGCGCCCACTTCCTCGCCGCCCCCGCTTTGGCCGTCGGCGAAGACCGGGGCGGCGACCGGCTCAGGCTGGACGATGAAACGGCTTGACTGGAGAAAGGTGTCGTAGCGCAGCGTCGAGCGGATGGGGCCGGTCAATTGCACATATATGGCGTAGATCTGGCCCGCCGGCACCGTCGGCCTGATGTTCCGGAGCCGGAGTACGGCGCGCTCGCCCTCCTCGAAGACGCGCTTGTCGGACTCGAGCTGAATGCAGGAGCAGGAGGTGAAAAGCCGACCGATGCTGACCTTCTCTCCCCTGGGGCGGATTATTTCTATTGCCATGACCGGCAATTCGTCGCCGGGGATGATGTCGCCGGACAGGTCCTGGGCCGGGGTAAGGTAGAAACCGCGCGCCTCCATCACGGCGCGGACGTTTTGCATGGTGGAGATCAGCGGCTCCACGGCCCGAGCCGACGGGATCAGGATGGCGGCAAGCAGGAAAAGCGCCGACGGAAGTTTGCGAAATATGCTGGTCACAACAATTCCTTTCCTAAAAAATGAATGCCGCCAACGGACTCGGCCATTATAAGCCGTCGGCCCGGCCGCGCCAAGCGTTTTCCCGCCGGCGGCCGGTTTCCTTACAGCCCGGCCACGCGGTCGAGTACGCCGCGCGTGGTCAGGAGTCCAACCGGGCGGCCGTTGCGCTCCACCAGGGCCTGTCCCGTCCGGTTGGCCCGGAATAGCCGGAGGGCTTCCGGCGCCGACTCGCTGGCCCGGAGCCGCGCCAACCGCTCCGCCGCCGGGGCGGCCGGCTCGTCGGGCGCCCCCGGCAGCATGACCAGCGCCTCGAGCGTCAGCGCCAAACCGGTCGGCCGGCCGTCGGCGCCGACCAGGAGGGCCGGCGAATCCCGGTTCCCGGCCAGGGCGCCGATTGCCGCGCGGCGAGAGGCGCCGGCGGGGATCAGGCAAAGCTTCGCCAGCGGGATCATGCAGTCGCCGGCCGAGATGCCCTCCAGTTGCATTATGCGCACCGCCATGCCGTTCTGTTCCTCCGAAAGGACGTTTTCCGCCACCCCGGCGTTCAGATGCTCCAGCAGGAGCGCCCGCCGGGTGGGGGAAAGATCGGTCCGGCCGGGCGATCCGCAAAGGGTGCGCAGCTCGGTCGAAAGAAGGGTCAGCGCCTTGATCATGGGGAGGAACAGCAGGACCAGGAGGCGGAACGCCCCGACCATGTCTATCGCCAGGCGCTCCGCGTGGCTATAGGCCAATTGTTTCGGCAGCGATTCGGCGAGGACGAAAAAGACCGGGGTTATGGCGACGGTGGCGATCAGTTCCGGATGGGGGAGGCGCCAGTCCGCGAATTGGGCGGTGAGGAGATAGGCGCCGGCGTAGGAGGCGATGTTGTTGTTGATGAGGATGGCGGTCACCATGGCGTTGACGCCGTCGAGGACGGCTAGCACCGCCCGGGCCCGGGCATCGCCCTTTTCGGCCTGGATGCGCAACCGCACCCGGCTGACCCGGTAGACGGCGGTCTCCATGGCCGAGGCGGAAAAGATGAGCAGCAGCGAGCCAAGGAGGCCGATCAGGCAGAAGAGGGGAGTCATGTTTTTTCCGCCGCCCCCCTCTCTTCGGTCGGGGCCGGCCGGGTCAGCCGCACCTCCACCTCGCCCACTCGGTTGCGGTTGGTGGAGACGACCGTCAGCCACAGGTTTTTCAGTTGCACCCGGTCCCCGGGCCTGGGCATCCGCCCCAGGAGCGAGGCCACCAATCCGCCCAGGGTGGCGCTTTTCGGCAGCGCGTCGGCCACTCCGAACAGTTCGCGCCATTCCCGGACGCTCAGCCGGCCGGATATGATGTAGCCGCCGCCGTCGGCCGTCTCCCTTGGCGGCGGGACGCCGGCGTCGCCCCGGCCTCCCAGCACCTCGTCCATGATGTCGCCCAGGGTGAAGAAGCCGGCGATTTGGCCGCGCTCGTCCACCACGGCGAAAAGTTCCGCCCTTTTCCCCTTGAGCCGCTCCAGCGCCTGATCGGCCCGGTCGTGCTCGGAAAAAAAGCGGAATCCCCTGATATGGGCCTCTATCCCCCTCCGCCCGCCGGAGATCGCGGCCGGGCGCTCCAGGAGGAAGTCCCGCGCGTCGATCCAGCCCGAAAAGTCATTCCGGCCGGCGTCCAGAACCGGGAGCTTGCAATGGCGGCATTGGCGGGCCAGGGCCGCCGCCGCGTCGATTGAGGCGTCGGGGGCGAGGTGGAAAATGTCCACCCTGGGGGTCATGATGTCGCGCACCCGCACCTCCGGCAGTTCCACCACCCCGTCAATCAGCTCGTATTCGCCTTCGCTTATCACGCCGTCCTGGCGGCTGATTTCGATGAGGAGGCGCAGCTCCTCTTCCCGCAATTCGGTCTGATCCTTGCCGCGGCGGGGGGAAATCATCCGCTCGCAAACGTTCACCAGCGAGTTGAGCAGCCGCATGGGCTTGGCCAGCAGGCGGCGGCAGCACCATACCTGGATGGCGGTGGCGCGGGCGACGGTGAGGCTGGAGGAGATGGCGAACTGTTTGGGGAACACCTCGCCCAGGAACAGCACGGCGGAGAGGCTGGCCAAGCTGAACAGCAGGGCGGAGCCGGAGCCCACGCCGGCCGCGAGGCCGGAGGCGATGGAGGCGGACAGGGAATAGATGAGGATGTTCACCGCCATGTTGCAGAACAGCAGGATCGGCAGCAGCGGCTTCAGATTGGCGTGCAGGCCGGCGATGATCCGATCCAAGCGGCCCGGGCTGGCGCGGATGCGGTTCAATTCCGGGACGGTGAGGGAAAAAAGCGAGGTTTCGCAGCCGGAGAAGGTGAAGGACATGGCCAATAAAAAAAACACGGCCGAAATATCCAGGGGATGTTCCGCCAGCAGGTACCGAATTGTGCCGATCGCTTCCTCGAGCATCGCGCTAGAGGGCGGGGGAGGGTGCGCCGGCCCCGCCTTCCCATATCAGGCCGGAGCCGCGATCGTCGGCTCCACATGCACCTTCCGCTTGGTCATTTCAAATTTGACCACGCCGCCCGCCAAGGCGAAGAGAGTGAAGTCGCGCCCCTGGCCGACGTTGGCGCCGGCGTGGAAGCGGTTGCCCTTCTGGCGCACGATTATGGTCCCCGGCGCGACCTTCTGGCCGCCGAACCGCTTGACGCCCCTGAATTTCGGATTGGAATCGCGGCCGTTGCGGCTGCTGCCCTGACCGACTTTATGCGCCATGTCGTAACTCCTGTTTTACCTGGTTCGGCCTAGCGGCCTCAGCCCGTTATGCCGGTGATTTTCACTTGGTGGTAATTCTGGCGGTGACCCTTGGTGGTCATGCTGTCCTTGCGGCGGCGGAAAAAAACCGCCCGGGTTTTTTCGCCCTTGACTGCTTTAAGCACCTTGGCCGTCACCTGGGCGCCGTCGATCTTGGGCGCGCCCAAGCGGGAATTGGCGCCGTCGACCAGCATCAGGACCTCCTCGAATTTGATTTCCTGCCCCACCTCCGCGTCGAGGAGCTCCACTTCAAGGATGTCGCCCTCCGCGACAATCGCCTGTTTGCCGCCGGTGCGGATAACCGCTTGCGTGGCCATTTCAACTCCTTGCTGACAACCGCCCTCACGGGGCGAAAAAAAACTAGCGAAAGCCGTTGCGGCTCCGCCTTGACCTGGATCTGGATTATAGCGCTTCCCACTCCGAAAGCCAACAAAAAAAACGCCGCCGCGAAATATGCCGCTTCACAGGGAGGGGAAGCGGGTCAGGATGAATTCCATGGCGGCCTCGTAATTGAACAGATCCAGCAGTTCGCCGATATTGGCGATGCACCGGTTCCTTTCCTCGCCGAAATCGAATCCTTTCAGGATATTGAGCATTTTATAGGATTTGTCGTAGTTGTAATTCGCCAGCGACGCGTATAATTGGCGCAAGCCCGAGTACAATTGCTTGTCCTGGCCGCGCCTGACGACGGAGTCCCCCCGCGGATCCGCCTCGTCCAGCGCCGTGGCCAGCCGATCCCGCAACTCGAAGAAGGCGTTGAGGAACAACGGCAGATCCTCCTCGCAGAACGCCTGGTTGTTTTCCTTGCCGGCCTTTTCCAGGCTCGCCGCCCGCTCGGACAATTCCATGGCGCCGATGTTGGCCAGCGAGCCCTTGATGGCGTGGATGGCGATGGTGAACCTTTTCAAGTCGCCGCGGTTGAGCGCGTCGCTCAGTTTTTCCGCCTCTCCCGGGATAATTTCGCATAATTTCGCCAATATGGCCGCATATCGATCCTTCTGATCCGCCATCCGGCTCAGGCCCAGCTTGAAGTCGAGGCCGCTTACGTTCTTGAGGCGCTCCCAAAGGTCGGCGCCGGAGGCGGCTTCCCCGGCCGGGCCGCCGTTGTTCTGGAGGATGGCCCGCAAATCCTCGGGGGAGCGCTTCTCCTTGGGAATCCACTTGGTCAGGATGCTCTGGAGCATGCGCATTTCAATTGGCTTGGGGAGGAAATCGTTCATGCCGGAGCTCAGGAACATGTCCTTGGTGCCGATAACCGCGTTGGCGGTAAGCGCGACGATGGCGATTTTGGCGAAGCGGCCCCCCAGGTCGCGGATTGCCTTGGTCGTTTCGATGCCGTCCATTTCAGGCATCATGTGATCCATGAAAACGATGTCGTATTCGTCGGCCTGGACCTTTTCGATGGCCTCCGCCCCGGAGAGGGCGGTTTCGCAGGACACGCCGTAGGTGCTGATCAGGCCGCGGGCGATGTCCAGGTTGATCGCCATGTCGTCGACGATCAGGACCTTCGCCGTACTCTTGAAATGGATTTCCTTGTCGGAGGAGTCCTGTTTGATCAGTTCCGGGTTGCCCTCGACCAGGGGTATCCCGATGCGCACCTCGGTCCCCTCGCCATAGACGCTTGTCACCTCTATGTGGCCGTTCATCAGGCCGACCAGGCTCCGGCATATGCTCAAGCCCAGCCCGGTGCCTTTGAGATTTTGGTTCTTGTGCGAGTCGAATTGCTTGAAGGGCTCGAAAAGGTAGTCCATGTCCTCCCTGCGGATGCCTATGCCGGAGTCGATGACGTTGAAGCGGAGCATGTCGCCGTCGACGCTTGTCACCAGCTTGACAAAGCCGTTGTGGGTGAATTTGACGGCGTTGGTGACGACGTTGAACAGTATCTGCCTCAGCCTGACGTCGTCGCCGAAGAGGCAGTCGGGCAGATCGGCGGCCTTTTCGAACCTGAAGTCCAGCTTCTTGGCCTTGGCCAGAAAAAAGCAGAGCGAATACACGCTGTCCAGGACGCGGTTGAAGTCGTAGTGGATTTGCCCGAGCTTGAGCTCCCCCGCCTCGATCCGCGACATGTCGAGGATGTCGTTTATGATCTGGAGGAGCGTTTCCGATGCCGATTTTATGTCCCTGGCGTACATGGCCGCCTTTTCATCGAGCCGCTCCTTGGCGAGCAGTTCCGCCATGCCGAGGATGGCGTTCATGGGCGAGCGGATCTCGTGGGAAATGTTGGCGAAGAAGCGATCCTTCACCAGCGCCTCCTGCTCCAGCTTCTTTTTCTCGACCTCCATTTCCACCGAGGCGATTTCCAGCTTGTGGGCGCGGACGAGCTGGTTCAGCATTTTCATGAGGGAAAGCCTCAGCTTGTCCACCTCGTCCAGGGGTTGTGCGTTCCGGTCGATCTCCGCCTCGTCCGACATGCCGTCCAGTTTCCCGTTGGCTATCAGGTCGGCGCGCTTGATGAGCTGGTTGATGGGCGCGACCACGCCGCGGGTGGCGAAAAACACGCAGCCGATCAGGGCGGCCAGCCAGACCAGCGAGGACAGGGCGATCAGGCGCAGGACGTCGTCGGCCGCCTGGTAAAACACGCTCGCCGGCGTGTCGGTCAGGATGAACAGCGGCCGGTTCGCCTCCAACCCGGTCGGGCGGCTCAGGAAAAAATACGATTTAGCCTTGAAAAAGGGGGATTCGGCGTCGAAGATCGGGAAATTTTCCGAGGCGAGCGCCTCGCGGAGCGTTTCGCGGTCTCGGGCCGCAAAGGGCAAATCCGCGATGTTCATGCCCTCGTACCGTTTGTCGGTGGCGTAGACGATTTGCCCCTCGCCGGTCAGGACAAATATCTTTTTGTCCCTTTCCAGCTCCGAGGAGGTGATGAAGCTGAAGGCCCGCCGGTAAAAAATATCGATTCCAACCACGCCGATGACGTATTCCCCGCGCTTGATGGGGTAGCTGATGAAACCGATGTATTGCTTCTCGTCCCCGTCCAGGTAGTCATGCTGAATCAGGTATTCGATATAGGGCTCTCCCGTGTCGAACGGCTTGGAGTACCAGGGGATATCCTCGGGATGGCGGAAGTCCAGCCTTTGGGTGAGCGGCGTCAATTCCTTCAGCCTCCCGCCCTTCTTGATCAGGGCCAGGGAGAAGAAATCGTGCTCGGTGAAATAACTCGGCTCGAAAACGAACCAGCCGCAATCGATGGAGGCATTCGTCCGCATGACCGTGGAAAGGAATTCCCTGGCATCGCGGCGCGTCTCCGGCTTGAGGTTGCTGGATATTTTGGCGAGGATGACGCTTTGCATGGCAAGCGATTCATAGATGTTCTTGAACCAAATCTCTATCTTCGAGGATATCTCGCGGGTGGTTTGGATCGCCGCCTTTTCGGCCAAATTCCGGTTGGAATCATAGACAATCAAATTGACGTGGATGATGACGATGGTGGAAATCAATATCATCGGGGCCAGGCTGGCCAAAAGGATGCGGTTAAAAATCGAAAGCCTGATTCTCATGGGGGTTTTCATCCCGCGGGGGAAAACTGCCCGTTTCAGGGCGAATTGGCACGATGGAGATGATAACAGGTTTTTCGGGCCGGTCAAGCGAAAACGCCGGCCGGGGGCGGTTTGGTTCTTGAAGTCGATTCGGTATATTTCGTTTGCCTCCCCTCAGCAGCCGACAACATGAATGATCTTGCCGTCCGCGAGCTTCTCCGTGGACCAGGTGATCTTCTTCGACCAGGGCTTCTTCGGGTTGCGGTCGAAAATGAGCAGCCACCCCACCTTGGCGCCGAAGGCGTCCATATACTCGGCCGTCTGCTCCAGCCCCCTCTTTCCGGCTCCGCGGCCGGCCAGCTTCAATTCCACGGGATAGGATTCGCCGGCATACTGGACGCAAACGTCCACCCGCCCCCGCCCCACCGCCATTTCCCGCGTAATGCGCGCCCCGCCGTTCACCACCCGCTGAAGGAAGGCCTGGAGAATAAGCTGCGGCGCCGCCTCCTTGTATTCGTAGCCCTCCATCCAGATGGCGGCGTTCTCCCGCCAGAATTGCTGGAACGCCTTCAGCAGCGCCGTCATGTCCAGCCGCTTCCCGTCCATCCAACGGCCGGCCAGGCTCTCCGGCAAGGCCATCTGGGTGCGGTAGCCCAGCGTCCGCACCATGACCTCGCGGTAGATGGGATTGGCCGGCCGCAGGCCGCCGGCCGGGTTGACGCTCGCCAACCCGAGATCCAGGCAGAATTTGCTGTCGTCGGAGAGGGGATCCGCCACGGCGTCGCCGCCATACAGCATCGGCTCGATTACCTGTTGTACCCGCGGCTCTTTCAGACGCTCCAGAAGCGAGTCGATATGGGTGTCCCGCCGCTTCATCAG
>JAISYD010000043.1 GCA_031270145.1 Planctomycetota bacterium | reverse complement strand
TCGCAAGCAGATGCCGGGCATTTCCGCGACCTTGCCGGGCCAGCCGAATCAAGACGGCTGACAGACGTTTCGGGCACTCGAATGGCGTTTTCCGGGTAGCGATCATCTTCCCCGGTTGTGGATATTCTTTCGGATTAGCGGGCTGCCTCGCCCGGCGCTTCTCGGCCTGGCCGAAACCTGGAGACAACAATAAAACAAATCGTCCGCCTTGTCAAGACCCGCATTGTTCCGGCCCGTTTTTCCGCGCGCCTTTTCGCCCGTTCAGACGTTGTTCCGGGGTCGGGCGCGGTTTCAACTCGCTCATATCCTCTCATATTCCAAATTCACCCCATCCTTGTCAATCCCCGCCGAAAATATTTCGCTACGGGTACAGTTGCTTTAACCCTCGACGGATTGGCGCCGTTCCGCAGGGTCATTCGGTTCTCCGGCTGGCGGCCGACGCCGGGGGAATATGCAGTAACATTGCTGTAGCATGGTACTGTTTTTTGTATCCAAACGGCCGCCGACTTCAGACTACGCCTTCAGAAATGCGCGAAAAATCCGGGACGCAACCCCCGAAAAGGCCCGGGCGGCAGAAAAATGCCCCGCCGCTGCGCGTTTGGCCGCGCGCTTTTGCCTTATTGCGCTATTTTTTAACGGTTTTGCCGCTTTTTGTGTTTTTCCGCAATTCCAATTTCTTTTTCCCGCATTATTTCGACAATGGTTTTTTCGGTCTGCTCCATGCCGGGACTGGCAATGCGTCCCATGTTGCGCATGGTTTTTTCAGGCGTCAACCCGTTTATGCCGTGCTTGCTCTCCACCGCCACGTCCCGCAGCGCCAACTTGACGGCTTTATAGCCCGCATCCACGGCGATGGCAGCTTTAAGGACGCAGGCGGGATTGCCGCCGGTGCAAATTACTCCGGTGAGGCTTGAAGCCATGTTGTCAATGACGAGGGACGCCTGCCTAAGCGTGCCGCCGGACAGGAACAGCCAGCCCACAAAGGCGCCGGTGCCGGCCGCAATCGCGCAACCGCAAAAAGCGGAAAGCGTTCCGGAATACTCCTTGATGTACATGGTCACCAGATAGGAAAGGGCCGTCGCCCGCAGCAGTTTTTCCTTGGGCAGGTTTTTGGCGCGCGCCAGCGCGCAGAGCGGCATGGTGCAGATGATGCCGTGATTGCCGCTGCCGGTTATGCTCATCGCCGGTTTCCCCAGGCCCCTGACCCGCGCCTCGATGGCGGCGGCGGTCATGGCCTGGGCCGAGGCAAGGGCGTCATCGGAACAAAGCAGACCGTGATTATCCGCGATGAATTCCTTGCATATGACGGTATGCCCATTCGCGGCGGCGCCTTCGCCCGCAAGCTCCAGGTTGGCGTCATAGGCTTCCTGGATGAATTCTATTTCCGCCAGCGGGACTTCATTGGCGTAGTTCCAGAAATCCGACAGGGTGTATTTCGCCACTTCGCCCATTGCGTCGGCTTCGCTTCCGGAACCGCTTCCCCCGTTCTTTTTCATAAAAACCGCTTTGCCGTTCAGCGTCGCCTCGACGATGTTGGCGTGGCTGTCGAGTATGAGGACCTCCGACTTGTCGGACGCGCCCTCCACCGTTGCCTTGATGTAAAGCTCGGAACCAATCTCGCGCAGGTCGACCTTCACCTTTCCGGCGTCCACCAGGGAGCGCGCCGTTTGCGCATCTTGCGTCGTGACGCCGTCCAAGGCGGCCAGACCCCTTGTCCAGTCGCCGGCCACCGCGCCCAGGGCGGCGGCAAAAAGATTTCCCGTCTCCCGGGTGTTGGGCAGGCAACAGGTGAACGCGTTCTTGTAAATGCCGGAATTCACCTCGACGCGAACCAGCTTGATGTCGCCCTTGACCAGGCTCCTGGCCCTGGATGCGGCCAGGGCTATGGCTCCAGGCTCGGTCACGCCCAGGGATATCCTCATGTCTTCCCGGATCAGGCGGGTGAACGCGTGCGCGCGCCGCTTCCTTCCGCCGCCGGTTTTCAGCTTTTCCGCTTCATGCGTATGGTGCATTTCCCGTCGCCTTTGCCGATGGTTTCCCCAAGTTCGAGAGTCCAACCGTAGCTGTCCATCGTCCCGCGATCAATCTCCATGCAGGCGTCGCACAACTTGGCGATGAAATCCTCGTCGTCGGTGAAGTGCGTCCACCCCTCGACCATCGGGCAGTAATGCACCTCCCAGACAAATTCGTCATCGGTCAGGACCGGTATTTCGCCGTCGTTGACCTTGGTCAATTCAGGAGTGGCGAACCCCCTGGCGAACTCCTTGATGTCGGTGGTGCGGGGGAAATCATGGTACCCCTTGTAGACGCCGGCCGCCCTGACGGCCTCGCGGACGTCGTCCCAGGACATGCCGGCGTTAAGCGCCTCGCGGACAATCATGTATATCCATTTGCCCCTGTTTATCGAGGCGGCGCGAAGCTCCAGCGCCTCCCGGTCGTCGTTGTGGTTGCGGGCCCTGTTCCGAATCATGGCGCTGTTCTCCATTTGAGCGCGGTTTGGGTTCTCTTGACGGCAAAGCGCCGCCGCGGCAACGGACGGCGAAAACTCCCGGCTATTTTTCCTTCTTCCTGATGAATATTTCGCAAGTGGGGTGGCCCTGGCAGATGGTCTTGCCCAGTTCGAACTCGAAGCAATCGTAGGTGTCGAACAGGCCGCGATCGACCTCCATGGCGATGTCGCAAATCTTTTCGAGAAAATCCTGCTCGTCGGAAACGCGGGTCCAGGCGCCGCACATGGGACAGTAATGGAAGTCGATTTTCGCCGTTTTGCCGTCGAAGCCGACCAGTTCCATCTCGAAAAGGTTGCGGGACACGTCATCCATGAAGGCGTCGACGAACGTTTTCAGATCATCGGTGTCCGGATACTTGTACCGGTTGGAGCGGCCGAGCTCGCGGATGCCCTTCCGGGCGAACGTTTCGATGTCGTAGCCCTTGTCGCGGGCGGTCTTCAAGAGAAAATAAACCCAAATGCCCCGGTTTTCCGAGGCCTGGCGCAGTTTCCTGATCAAATCGTCCTTCACGGTCGGCAGATTGGTGATCATCGCGGCGTTTTCCTTTCAGCGTTGTGTTATGAGCCTGGGCAGCCACATCACGGTTTGCGGCAGGAAGGTTATAATCGAAAGAACCAGCATCAAGGCGCCGACCCAGGGCCAGATGGCCCGTATCATCCTGTTCGCCGGAACCCCGGTCGCGGCGGATGTGGTGTAAAGAACGGTGCCCACCGGCGGCGTCAACAGGCCTATGGACAGGTTCAGGCACATCAAAAGGCCGAAATGCACCGGATCCAGATCGAAGCGTTTCATTATGGGCATGAACACCGGCACCAAAATCATGACCGCCGGGGCGGAGTCCATAATCATCCCGACGAGGAACAGGAAAAACTGGACAATCAACAGGATGACAAGCGGATTGTCGCTGATGGAGGCGATGCCGACCGCTATGGCCTGGGGAATCATGGCAAGCGTGAGGTTCCAGCCCAGCACGCCTCCCATGGCGCTGATTATCAAAATGGCCCCGCTGATCTCGGCCGTCGAGGTCAAAATGCGTTTCATGTCCCCAAACTTGATTTTCTTGTATACGAACGTCCCCACGCAGAAGGTGGCGACGCAGGCTACGGCGGCCGCCTCGGTGGGGGTGCAGACGCCTATGGCGATAAAGGAAAAAATCATGAGCGGGGCGAAGATGGAAAACGCGGCCCGTTTGGAAATGGCCAGGAACTCCTTGTGCGTCGTGGTTGTCTGCGAAACCGGCCAGTCGGAATTGCGCCCCTTCGCATACACGATCAATCCGAGCATCATGGCGATCATTATTCCGGTCGGAAAGCCCGCCGCGAATATGGCGGCGATGGAGGTGTTGGACGCCACGCCATAGATGACGAAAAGCAGCCCCGGGGGAATCATGGGCGATATCACCGAAACGGCGGCGATGAACGGCGCGGCGAACTCCCTGGCGTACTTGTCCTTCACCATTTCGGGGTAGAGGGTGGTGCTAAGAAGCGCCGCCGCGGCGTTGGCCATGCCTAGAAGTCCGCCTATCATGGTTCCCACAATCAGGCAGACGTAGGCCAGGCCGCCCTTCACGCGGCCAATCAAGGCCCGCGAAAACTCCATCATCCTTCCGATGTCGCCGGATATCCCCATGATTTCGCCGGTCATGATGAACAGGGGGATGGCGATCATGCTGTAGGCGTTGGAGGTGGCGAAAAGCTTTTGCGGAATGGCGATCAGGAATTCCGGATCCATCTCGTAAAGCCCGGCCACCGCGGTCAGGCCGAGGGAAAAGGAGATGGGAACCCCCAGCAACAGCGTCGCCAGGAACACCAGGATCATCGTCATGGGGAGACGGCCTCCTCCCGCCCCGTTTCCTTGCCGATCCTCTTGGGCCCGTCAAAAACATAGTGCAATATGTCGGTCGCCGAGACAATGGCGTTCATGAAAAACGTGAAGGGGATGAGTCCGTAAAAAATCCATAGCGGGATGTACGTGCCCGGCGTCCTTTGCCTGAGCGAGGTGGGGAGCAGAAAAAGTTGCGCGCCATAATAAATCACCACCAGGAGCATGGCCAGGGAGGCGCATTCGGAAATGACGTAGGCCGCGGTTTTCGCCCTGCCCTCGAACATGCTTATCAACAGGTCGATCCTGGCCAGCTTATGCTTGTGCATGGCCAGATAACAGCCAAGAAAGGAAATGACCACCAGCGTCAGGGCGGCCACCTCGTCCACCCAGGACAGGGCGTCCTTGAGAAGATAGCGCCAGACGACGCCGCAAAAAACGATCGTTATCATGAAGGCGATGCAGGCGCAGGCGATGAATCTCGCCCCGGCCGCGCAGGCCCGGTTGAACGCGTCCAGGCAATCGATAAGCTTTCTCATGTCTCCGCCATCCGGGATATCGGGAATAAGGGCCGCCCCAGCGGGGATCTCCCGGGGATCCCCAAAGCGGGGGATCCCCGGCGTCCATGGGCCGCCTACTTGCCGTGTTTGGCGCGATAATCATTGAAGTAATTGATGATCGTCATGATGTTTTCGCTTTTGTCGCAAAACTCCCTGATGACCGGCTGGACCAGTTTCTTGGCCTCGGACATTTCAATCCTGCCGATTCTCAGGCCATACTTCTTCATGAACTCGATGGTCAGCGGCGTCTGCTCCATGTAGGTGACCTTGGTCGCCTCCTGGGCCGCGATGCCCGCTTCCCGCATCCACGCCCTTTCCCGTTCGTCGAGCTGGCCCCAGGCCCGGCGGCTCATGATGAACACCGGGGCCGCGGTCATATGGCCGGAGATGACCACCTGTTTGGCCACTTCGTAATTTTTCTGGGCCCGGACCGACACCGAAACGTCCTCGAATCCGTCGATGGTGCCGTTCTTCATGGCTTGATAAATTTCGCCGTAGGCCATGGGGGTGGGATTGAACCCGAGCGCCTTGTAGGTGGCTATGTGCAACGGGGACTCCATGGAGCGCAGCTTTACGCCTTTGGCGTCGGCCAATGTGTTGAAGACGGTGTTGAGATAGAAGTCGCGGCCGGGGTTGATCAGATACGAAAGGCCAATGACCCCCGTCTCCTTCCGCAGCTTTTCGAACATGATGTCGCCAATTCCGGAGTTTACTATCTCCTGGTAAAGCTCCATGTCGTTGTCGCACAAATACGGCATGTCGAAACCGTCCAGAACATCCGAAAATCCCGAAACAACCGGGCTTGACATGAACGCCAGATCAATGGTTCCCAATTGTACGGATTCAAACACCTCCCGTTCGTTGCCCAACTGTCCGCCGGGGAAAAATTCAAAGGCGATTTTGCCGCCCGAAAGCTCCTTAATCTTTTCGTTGGACTGGATGCCCGCCTGGGTGAGGCCGTGCTGTTCGTCCCAGGCGGGAGCCCAGCTAAGGCGAAATGTCTTTTCGGCCGCCGTCGCCGGACCATAACATGCCGCCGCGCCCGCGGCCAGGACCAGGATCAACAGGATAAAGTTCGCTTTTGCGTCGCGCCCCATGGTTCTCCCCTCCTCAAATGGATAGCATCGCGGCCACAACAGCCGTTATATCAAGCAGTTGCGATGTCGCCCGGCTCTTGCCGGCGGCAGTTTCGAAATACCGCCGCCGCTGCCGTTTGAGACGTACGACGTATGATGTCCTGGCGAAGATTACTATACACCGTCTTGCGGCGCTTGTCAAATGTTTAAACGTTCTTTTCTTTGCCGCAGAGCTCCTCCCGCATGATAAGCATGTGTTCTTGCGCCAACGCGTTGGCCAATCCGGAGTTACGGGCTTTGATGGCCTCAAAGAGGGCTCGATGCGTTTCAGCGAACAGAAGTTTCTGCTTGCGGCTCCGATAGAGGTTTGTGGTGTAGTTTTCAATCACCGTATTGTTGATGATGGGGCTCAGGCGCTGGAAAATGATGTTTTGCGTCATCTGATAAAGCAGCAGATGGAATTCGGCGTCAAGATTGGCGAAGTCGTCAAGAACGTCGTCCCTGCCTTCCGGCTTGGCCGCGGCCAAATTCTCCTCCAGCTTCACCATGGAGGCGATGATCCGGCGCATGTTGTCGATCTGCCGCCGCGTCGCCCTTTCGGCGGCCAGGCGGCAAGCGTATGGCTCCAGCGCCTGCCGGCATTCGCAGAGGTGCCTGACCAGCAACCCCTCCTGTATGAACTCGAGGCCAAGGGGATCGTCGGCCAGTCCGGGAGTATTGACCACGAACGTTCCTTTGCCGCGCTCTATCGTCAGGATGTTTTTCGAGACGAGAATTTTGACCGCCTCGCGTATTGTGGTGCGGCTCACCAGCAATTGCCCGGCTAGCGCCTGCTCGTTGGGGAGTTGTTCATTGACCCGCCATTCCCCGTTGATGATTTTACGTTTCATCTTGGTTGCGATGCTGTTGGAAAGAACCTGGATGCCTCTTTTAGACATTAACCGCTCCCGCCAGGAATCGTTGAAACTCCCCTCGCCGGCTTGTCAACATAGCCGCCTTTCGCCGAAGAAGCAACTGTTTTATATCGGCCGCGCGTTGAAATCGCGGTTTTGTCCCGGGCGCGGGTTCCACCCCCGTCGCAAAGTCCGGCCTGCATGCGCGCAACCGAGGCAAAACGCGAATTTCCGCCGTTCCGGCGGGCGGCGAACCGGAACGGGGCGAATGGAAGGGAACTTTTTTCTTTACCTGGAAATCCGTTTTGCTATAATGCGATTCGCAAATTGGTTCGCCGTGGACGCGGAATTCCGCGATTCGGCAAGCAACGGAGGAGAAGTCGTCCATGCCCAATTCCATGATCACCACCGTGCTGGAAATAGAGCGTGAGGCGGAATCCGTCCTCGCCCTGGCCGACAGGGAAGCCCAGAAAATCGTCGCCGAGGCCAGGGAAAGCCGCGAGCGGGCGGCTAAGGCCGCCCGGGATTCGGCGGCGCGGGAAATCGCGGCGCTGGAAGCCGACGCGGCCCGCCGGCGCGAGGCCATCGGCAAGGAATTGAGGACTTCCGGCGAGGCGGCGCTGGCGGCGGTGCGCAATATCCCCGACGCCGCCCTCAATGCCGGAGTCGAATACATACTCGGCGCCCTGGCCGGCAAATGACGCGGGAGTGCGGGCATGATTGAATCAATGACCCATATCGCGATTCTTGGCAAAGCCGCCGGCCGGCCCGGGCTTTTGGCCTGGCTGGACGGCAGGCGCTGCTTCCACCCCATGCCGCTTGACGAGAGGCACGAGTCCTGGACCGACAGCTTCGCCGCCCTCCCCGACGACACCCAGGCCATTGACGCCAAACTCTCCCGGCTCAACTCGGTGGTTTCCTTTTGCCAGGAGCACTCCTCCGCCAAACCGAGCTTCCTTGACGGCATGCTCCCCCTGAAAGTGGTGGGAACCAGGGATGAAATCGATTCGGCGGTGGAGGAGGTGGCGATCGACCTCCTGTACGGCAAAGTGGCGGAAATGCGCTCCGGCCTTGAGGAGGTCGGCGAAACCATCGCCCGCTTCCAGGCCAGGAAAACCGCCCTGGAGCAATTCGCCTTCCTGGGCGACGACCTGCCCCGCCTCTCCAAACTGAAAGAGGTGACCCTTGAAGTGGCGGCGGTCCAAAACCAGGGCGGCAAGGCCTTCCTGTTGGACGAGCGGATAACCGGCGGCGAAATCGCGATTGGCGAGCTTTTCGCCGACCAGGTTCACACCTATTTCGCCCTGGCCGCGCCGGCGTCGCGCCGCGACGTTCTGAAGGCGCTTATCGACGAGCATGGGCTGCATCCGCATCCATTGCCGGTAATCACCCATGGGGCGATGCAGGAAAAATTGCTCCTGAACAACGACATCTTCGAGGCCAAGGCGATCCTGGAAAAGCGCCGGGCCGAGGCGGCTAGTTTTTCCGAAGCCTGGCTGCGCAAGGTCAGCCTCGCCGCCGGCCATTGGGAAAGCGAGAAAAACCTGGCCGCCGCCCGCCTCGGCATGTCCGAAAGTTCGCACCTCTTCGTCTCCCGCGGGTACGTCAAAACCGACGCGCTCAACCAGTTCCGGCATGACCTGGAGGCGGAGTTCCCCGACGCCACCGCCATTTGTTGCGACGGCCACGAGGGCGAGGAGCCGCCCATCTGCATGAAATGGAGCAAGTGGATCAGCCCGGCCTCGCTCCTGGTCAAAATGTACGGCCTGCCGAGCTACAACGGGATTGACCCCACCCCATACGTGGCGACCATATTTTTCCTCTTTGTCGGCATCTGCCTAGGCGACGCCGCCTATGGCCTGGCCCTGATCCTCATCATGCGCGCCCTGAAACGCAAATACCGGGAACAAGCCCACCTCCAGGATTTTTTCCAGGCCTTTGTCTATTGCGGCTATGTGGCGGTCGCGGTCGGAGTGTTGACCGGCTCCTTCATGAGCGATATTTCGCGCTACCTGCCCGGCTTCGGCTGGTTTGACCATATACGAACGGAATACCTCACCCAAATCGATCCGGTCAAGCAATCCGAATTGGCCCTTTACATCGCCGTGGGCATCGGCGTCTTCACCCAGTTTTACGGCCTGGCCCTGCTGGTGCGCCGCAACTGGCGGCGGGGCGACAAGATGGGCGCCTTCTCGGACGGCATCCTCTGGATTTGCTTCCTCGCCTTCATCCTGCTGTACGCGGCCACCGGCTCCGCTTTCTTCTTGTATCTGTTCATACTTTCGATCATCGGCCTGATCCTTACCCAGGGCCGGAAGCAGAAAAACCCCATCGCCCGAATCCTGGTCGGCCTGATCAGCCTTTACGGCGTGGTCGGCTCCTACGGCGTCAGCGCCATTCTGAGCGATCTGATCAGCTATGCCCGTCTAATGGCGCTGGGCCTGACCGGGGCGGTTTTGGGCTCCACCTTCAATCTATTGGCCGATCTCAGCGCCAACGGCATCCCCTATGTGGGTTTCATCATCGCCGTCCTGTTGATTGTCGGCGGGCATATTATGAACTTTTTCCTCGCCCTGCTGGGCGGCTTCGTCCATTCGGTGCGCCTGGTGATGCTTGAATTTTTCGGCCGCTTCTACGAGAGCGGCGGTTCGGCCTACCAGCCCTACGGCTTCCGCAGCGCTACCGTCGACGTCAAAAAGGAGGAGTTCAACGTCTGATGTTTGGCCGTCCCGCCAAGCGGCAAGGCGGCGAAGGCGTGGCGGACGGATGATTTCCGCGCTGGGCGTTTGGCTTTAAGTTGTTCGGCGGGCGGCAGAACCCCCCGAAGGAATGATTGGATCTGGGAGGAGCAATGGCATGATTTCTTATTTCGCGATTGAGACGGAAGTGGGCAGGGCTGTGGCCGGCGCCATATTGGCTCTGGTACTGGGCGGCGTCGGCAGCGCCTGGGGCATATCCATCGCCGCCGCGCAGGGAGCGGGGGTGTTGTCGGAAAAGCCCGGCCTCTTCGGCAAAGTCATCCTCCTGATCCTCCTGCCCGGCACCCAGGGCCTTTACGGCTTTGTCTTCGCCTTCATGATCGCCAGCCGCACCTCGCTCACCGAGAACTTCGTCAAGGCGACCGAGATATTGAGCGTCAACCACACCGGATCGGCGCTAGGCGTGGTGGGCGCCGCCCTGGGGCTGGTTCTGCTGTTCTCGGCGAAAAATCAGGGCGACACCTCCGCCGCCGCCATCAGTCTGGTGGCGAAGAAGGAGGACCAGTTCGGCCGCGCCATCATCCTGCCGGCCCTGGTCGAAACCTATGCCGTGTTCGGCCTGCTCATGAGCCTCCTCATGCTCACCTGGTTGCTCAGATAGCCGGCCCCGCGGCGCTTGGGCTTGAAATGCCGGCCGGGCTGGCGGCGAAAAAAGGCGGCCGTCCCGGCGGCGGCGGTTGGGAGAAGGCGGCCCGACATCGGGAGGATGCGAATGAGTCTTGACAAGGTCAAAGCCACGGTGCTGGAGGAGGCCAGGGCCCGCGCCGCGGAAAAAGTGGGCAAGGCCGCGAAAGAGGCGGAGGCGATATTGGCGGCCGGCAAGGCCGAGGACGAGCGGCTCTCGGCCGAGGCGTTGCGCGAGGCCAACCTCAGGCTGGATCGCGAAATCAACCGGGAGCGGGAACGGCTCCAACACGACAATCGCCTGCAGGTTCTTGCCGCCAAAAACAAGGTGATCGACGAGATTTTCCGCAAGGTCAGAGACAGAATCGCCTCTTTTTCCGAGGCTCAATACCTCGACATGGTTGGGGCGTGGCTGCGCGCCCTCCCTCCCGAAGTCGGAGGCGAGTTGCGGGTGAACTCGGGCGACGTCGGCAAATTCAGGGAAAATCTGGCCGAGTTCAACCGCGGCCGTTCCGGAAGCGGCGTTTTCAGCGCCGTCGCCGCCGATGCCGGGGTGGCGAGCGGCGCCGTGGTCGCCGGCGCCGACTATCACGTGGACTGCACGGCGGGGCGGCGGCTGGAAGAGTTGCGCGAAACGGCGGTCGGAGACTTGGCGCGGAAACTGTTTGGAGCCTAATCCATGCCCATGATCCTCTCCAGTAAGATCACCAGGCGTCCGGCCGATTGGGCTTTCGCAAGCGGCACGGCGGCGGCGCTGGAGCCTGAATTGCTCTCCCGCCCGTTTTTCGAGGCCCTGCTCAAGAGCCGGGATCGCTCCGAAGCCCGGGCCGCCCTGGGGAAATCCCCCTACCGGGCGCTTTTCCCCGACGACAAATCGCTTGATGCGGCGAGCGGCGTCATCGACGCCAAGGCCAAGGAGATCAAGGCCGGCATTTTCAAACTTTGTCCGCCGCACCTGCTGGAGAACTTTTTCGGCATCCCGGATCGCTTCCGTACCTTCCGCACCCTGTTCGGCCAAGCCGCCCGCCAAGGCAACCCCCAGGGCGCCGACTTGGAGCCGTTGTTCACCGCCTTCGCGGTGGAGCCCTCCTTCGCCGACGAGCTGGATGGGCACCGGAACCGGTTGTTCCAGAGCAACCCGGTCCAAAGCGCCAACGCGGTCGAGCGCTCGCTTTACCTTGATTCCGCCGCCTGTTCCCTGATGCTCGTCGTCGCCAGGCGGGCGCCGGAAAAGCTGGTCCGCCAGTATATGCGGGACCGCTCGCTGCTTTCGGCCTGGGCCTGCGTATTCCGCTCCCGCTGGAACGGGGTTCCGGCCGAGACGATCCGCTCTTGGTTCATTTATGACGGCGGCTGCGAATTGGCGTCCGCCCTTCTCGGGACGGAGCAGGATCCCAGGGCGGTGGCGTCCTGTCGCCTTTCCAGCGCCTCGGCCGGCATCCTCGACTCCATCGAGCCGGCCCGGATCAAGGCCGACATCGACTGCGCCGCCTCGGACATCCTCCGCGACACCGTACTTTCCTGCCGCCTGGTTTCGTTCGGGGCAGAGCGTATACTGTCCTACCTGGTGGCGATTGAGGCCGAACTGGTCAATCTCGAATTATGCCTCGGATCCATCGCCAACGGCATCGACCGCGACATAACCCATTCGCGCCTCAGGAGGGAATATGCCTAGGGTCAAGGTTATAGGGAAGCACGCGGCGATCCTCCCCTTCAAGGCGGTTGGGGCGGAGTTGGCCGGCGTGGACGACGCCGAAGGCGCCAGGGCGGCGCTCCGGGAGATACGCGAATCCGGAGACGGGACGCTGGTGTTCATTCCCGAGGATTTGGCGGGCGAATGCGCCGCCGACATCGGCCTGCTGCGCCAGGATTCCTCGATGGTGGTGCTCAACCTCCCTTCCCAGGCGGGCGAGCCGGGGCTTCAGCGGGAACGGGTGCGGCAACTAGTCGCCCGATCGCTGGGAGTCGATTTGATGGGCAAAAAATAAACTTTGCCGACTTTGCGGGTATGATGTCAACTCCGGGAAACGGCCTGGCCGCGACCGGAAAGTCAAGGAAGGGTTTTCGATGGCCGCCGAACGCTCAAACGGAACTATCGTCAAGGTGAGTGGCCCACTGGTTGTGGCCAGGGGACTGTTCGGATCGCGGATGTTCGAAATGGTCAAGGTGGGCGAACTCGGCCTCTTTGGTGAAATCATCGAAATCAGGGGCGACCAGTATTCGATCCAAGTTTACGAGGAAACCGAGGGCATAGCCCCGGGCCAGCCCGTGCTTCCCACCGGGGTGCCGCTTTCGGCCGAGCTTGGCCCCGGCCTGCTCCAGTCCATTTACGACGGAGTGCAGCGCCCGCTGGACAAACTGATGGCCGCCTACGGCGAGTTCATCGTCCGCGGCGCCGCCGCCCCCGCCCTGGATCGCGCCAAGAAATGGAGCTTTACCCCAGCGGCCCGCGAGGGCGACCAGGTGACTGGCGGCGACATCCTGGGCACGGTTCCCGAGACCGAGCTCATTACCCACAAAATCATGGTTCCCCCAAACGTGTCCGGTCGGCTGGAAAGCGTCAAGGCGGGCGATTTCACGGTCGAGGAAACCATCGCGGTGGTGCTGGGCCAGGACGGGACGCGCCACGACATCGCCATGCTTCAGCGCTGGCCGGTCCGCATCCCCCGCCCCATCGCCAACAAATTGCCGCCCCAGCGCCCCCTCCTCACCGGCCAGCGCATCATCGACATGCTGTTTCCGGTGGCCAAGGGCGGCACCGCCTGCGTCCCCGGCCCCTTTGGCAGCGGCAAGACCGTGGTGCAACATCAATTAGCCAAGTGGGCCGACGCCGACATCGTCATTTTTATCGGCTGCGGCGAGCGCGGCAACGAAATGACCGACGTGCTGCTCGAGTTCCCCGAGCTCACCGACCCGAAGACCGGCCGCCCGATTATGGAGCGCACGGTCCTGGTCGCCAACACCTCCAACATGCCGGTGGCGGCGCGCGAGGCGTCGGTGTTCACCGGCATCACCATGGCCGAATACTACCGCGACATGGGTTATTCGGTGGCGCTCATGGCCGACTCCACCAGCCGCTGGGCCGAGGCCATGCGCGAAATGTCCGGCCGCCTTGAGGAAATGCCCGGCGACGAGGGCTACCCCGCCTATCTCGCCAGCCGCCTTGCCGCTTTTTACGAGCGCTCCGGCATGGTCGTCGGCTTGGGCAAGGATGCCAGGCAAAGCTCGGTCACCATCATCGGCGCCGTCTCCCCCGCCGGCGGCGACCTGTCCGAGCCGGTCACCCAGTCAACCCTGAGGGTGACCAAGGTGTTCTGGGGCCTGGACGATCAACTGGCCTTCCAGCGGCATTTCCCGGCCATCAACTGGCTTACCAGCTACTCCCTCTACCAGGACGTGACCGACCCCTGGTATGACGCCAACATTTATCCCGAATGGTCGAAACTGCGCCGCCAAACCATGGTTATCCTGAAAAAAGAGGCGGACCTCCAGGAACTGGTGCGCCTGGTGGGCATGGATTCGCTGAATCCCCAGGATCGCCTGCTCATGGAAGTCGCCCGCATGATCCGCGAGGACTTCCTCAACCAAAGCGCCTTCGACGACATCGACACTTTCACCTCGCTCAACAAGCAGGCGCTTATCCTCGACGCCATCCTGCATTTCAACCAGGCGGCCATGGCCAAGCTGGATCAGGGGTTTGCCCTGTCGTCGCTCCTGGGCCTGCCGGTCATGGAGGAAATCGCCCGCTCCAAACTAATCCCGGAACAGGAGGCCAAGGAGAGGTTCGCCGCCCTGAAGGACAATATAAACAAGGCGCTGGACGAGGCGGCGGTCAAGGAGTAGGGGGACGGGCGGCGTTTCCGGCCGTCCCGCCCCTGGCGGAGTTTTTTTTCGGCAGCGGCCATAGGCCAAGCGGAGTATGGACATGTCAACAGCAGCAGCCAAGGAATTCCGGACCATCCAGAATATCGTCGGCCCCCTGGTTTTTGTGGGCGGCGTCGAGGGGATTGGCTACGGGGAGATCGCCGAGATCATCCTCCCCGACGGCGGCATCCGCCGCGGCAAGGTTCTGGAGACCCAGGAGGATCGGGCGCTGATCCAGGTTTTCGAGGGCACCAGCAACTTGGATCCGGGCACGGCCAGAGTCAAATTCACCGCCAAGGGACAGGAAATCGGCCTCTCCCCCGACATGGTGGGACGGGTGTTCGACGGCTTCGGCCGGCTCACCGACGGCGGCCCGGCCATCATCCCCGAAAAATACGCCAACATCAACGGCGTCCCCATGAACCCCTATGCACGGGACTTCCCGAACGAGTTCATCCAAACCGGCGTTTCCACCATTGACGTACTCAACCCCCTGGTGCGCGGACAGAAATTGCCGGTGTTCTCCGGTTCCGGCATGCCCCACAACCGCATGGCGGCGCAAATCGCCCGCCAAGCCGCCACCAAGAAGTCGGGCGAAAAGTTCGGCGTGGTTTTCGCCGCCATGGGCATCACCTTCGAGGAATCCAATTTCTTCATCGAGGATTTCAAGCGCACCGGCGCCCTGGAACGCTCGGTCATGTTCATCAACCTGGCGGACGACCCGGCCATTGAGCGCATTTCCATCCCCCGGCTGGCGCTCACCACAGCCGAATACCTCGCCTACGAGCTCGGAATGCACATCCTGGTCATCCTCACCGACATGACCAACTATTGCGAGGCGCTCCGGGAAATCTCCGCCGCCCGCAAGGAAGTCCCCAGCCGGCGCGGCTATCCCGGCTACCTTTACACCGATCTGTCCACCATTTATGAGCGGGCCGGCCGGCTCAAGGGGAAGGAGGGCTCGATTACCCAGATACCCATTCTCACCATGCCGGAGGACGACAAGACCCATCCGGTGCCGGATCTCACCGGTTACATCACCGAAGGGCAGATCATTCTCGGCCGTTCCTTCCACGCCGAGGGCATTTATCCGCCGGTCGACGTACTGCCCAGCCTGTCGCGCCTCAAGGACAAAGGCATCGGCAAGGGCAAGACCCGCGCCGATCACGCCGGGGTGATGAACCAGCTTTATTCCGCCTACGCCAAGGGCAAAAACTGCCAGGAGTTGGCGGTGGTGCTGGGCGAGTCCGCCCTTACTCCGCTCGATATCCGCTACATGGAGTTCGCCCGCGACTTCGAGGCTAAATTCATCACCCAGGCGGAAAATGAAAACCGGGAAATAGAGGACAACCTGGCCTTGGGCTGGCGGCTGCTTGGCATCCTTCCAAAGACCGAATTGAAGCGCATCCGTCCAGAATTCGTGGAGCGCTATTATGTCCCGGCGAATCCGGACGGCAAGTGACCGGCGCGATTCCGTTTCTCCGGCCGGTCGTGGCGCGATGACGGCCGGCGAAAGGCCTGAATTATGAAAATCCGGGTGAATCCGACGCGCATGCAGTTGTTGCGCCTGAAGAAGCGGCTGGTCATGTCGCGGCGCGGCCACAAACTGATGAAGGACAAGATGGAGGGCCTGGTTCAGGCCTTTATGGCCTTGGTGTCCGAATACGCGTCCCTGCGCGACGTCGTCGACAAGGGGCTTCCCGCCACCCTCGGGTTGTTCATGCTCTCGTCCGGCATTTCCGGCGCGGAGGCGATCGCCTCCGCGCTGGAGGAATGCGACGCCCGGCTGGAAGTGGAGATCAACCGCAAAAGCGTGATGAGCGTGCCCTGCCCCGAGGTGGAGTTGCGGAGCTTCGAATTGCGGCCCTCCTACAGCACTCTTTCCACCACCACCGACTTCGACGCGGCCTGCGCCAGCCTCAGGGACATTTTCCCGAAACTCCTCAAATTGGCCTCCATGGAGGAGGCGGTGGTGCGCATGGCGGATGAAATCGAAAAAACCCGCCGCCGAGTCAACGCCCTCGAATACGTCATGATCCCTTCCCTCAAATCCACCATCAAGGAAATCTCCTCCAAGTTGGAGGAGGCGGAACGCTCCAGCCGGGCCAGGCTGATGAAAGTCAAGGCCATGATCATGTAGCCGGCGGGCCGCCAGCGCGTTTTCATCCCCGCGCCGGCAAACGATAGCGAGCGCGATGCCGTACAGCACCCGCAAGCCGCCCGCCGGCAGGTTGGCGAAATCCGCCGATTTTTGCGGTTTCCCCAGCGCCAAACCACCCTTCGCGCCAGCTCGCCCCGGGTCGAATGGGCGGGAATGTCGCCCTAGCCCGTCGACTCGACATGAGAGACGGCGTCATGGCCGTTCGCTTTGCCGTCTCCATGTCCGCCGGGCAAAAAAGCCGGGGAAGCCGAACCCGCCGGGCAAGCCGCTTGCCGGTCGGCCGGGGAAGGCGGCCTGGTTTATTCCGGCCCGGCATTTTGCCGGAATGGGC